>NZ_JBFTMC010000171.1:0-6064 GCF_056396765.1 Bacillus sp. 05T22 | reverse complement strand
ATTCAGTACATCAATCGGTCTTCGTGTATACGACTTCCTAGCAGGTGTAAAACGAAGCGAGCGTAGGAAGATGTTTAGCCGCGAAGAAACAATGAAAAAAGAACCGCTTGTGAAACAAGAAGGACTAAAAGGCGGCGGTTATTACGTAGAGTATCGTACAGATGATGCTCGTTTAACAATCGAAGTTATGAAAGAAGCAATTGAACATGGTGCAAAAGCAGTCAACTATGCAAAAGTAGACGGTTTCTTATATAAAGATGGAAAAGTATGTGGTGTACGTGTCGTCGATTTATTAGATGGAGAAGTGTATGAAGTATACGGTAAGAAAATTGTAAACGCAGCTGGACCTTGGGTAGATACATTACGTGAAAAAGATAATTCAAAAAGAGGAAAAGTATTGCAATTATCTAAAGGTGTTCACTTAGTAATCGATCAAAAACGTTTCCCACTAGGGCAAGCGATCTACTTTGATACACCAGACAAGCGTATGGTCTTCGCAATTCCACGTGGCGGGAAAACATATGTAGGTACAACTGATACGTTCTATGATAAAGACGCAGCAGTACCACAAATGACAACAGAAGATCGCACATATATCATTAATGCGATTAACTATATGTTCCCGAGCGTAAAAATTACAGAAAAAGATATTGAATCAAGCTGGGCTGGTGTTCGCCCATTAATTTATGAAGAAGGTAAGAGCGCATCTGAAATTTCTCGTAAAGATGAAATTTGGACTTCTGAATCTGGTTTAATCACAATTGCGGGCGGAAAATTAACAGGGTATCGTAAAATGGCTGAAATGGTAGTAGATTATGTAACGTCATTATTACAAAAAGAAGGACATAGTGCGTATCCGAAAAGTGAAACGAAGCATATGCCAATCTCTGGTGGACATGTAAGTGGATCAAAACAATTCCCAACATTCGTTGCGAAAAAAGTACAAGAGGGAACAAAATATGGTTTAACAGCAAAGCAAGCAGAAGAGTTTGCGAAATTCTATGGATCTAACGTAGATATTCTCTTTAACTTAGCAAAACAACATAAAGCAGAAGCAAAAGAATATAACATGTCGTTAGACGTGCTTGTACCGCTTGTATACGCAATGGACTATGAAATGACAGCAAAACCAGTCGACTTCTTCGTACGCCGCAGAGGAGCTGTATTCTTTAACATTCACTGGGTATATGAGTGGAAAGAAGCAGTCGTTGTATATATGGCAGCGAAATTAGGCTGGAGTAAAGAAGAACAAATGAAATATACAGCTGAATTAGAGAAAGCATTAAGAGACGCTGTCGTGCCTGTAGATCAGCAAGAACAAGCGGCAGCTCTAGCGTAAGTGTTTATTATACGTAGAATAGAAAGAAAAAGAGTTGTTCGATGGAACAACTCTTTTTCTCTTGCATTATTTACATTTTCCAAATATAAATGATTAATATACTCGTATTGACGATAAGAGCAAATATAGTCATAAAATCCGTTGAGTAACTTAACATAACGAAGAGTGAAAATAGTGCAGCAACAAGTGGAATGAACTTCTGTAAAGTAGTTACTTTTCCATTTTTGTGAAGCTGGTAAGATTTAAAAAAGATGAATAAGAAAACAACAGAGGTAAGTATTAATCCTGAATATCCCCAGCCATCCTCAATGAACCATGGTAAAGCTGCAACTCGTGATGTGAAAATAAATAAATTTAGTACGAGCATGCTAATCATTAAAGTATTTATAATAGTAATCGTGTTTGCTTTTTTCAATTGAATACCTCTCCAACATTTGATTTATTTTATATGTAAGTAGTTTCTGTTATAGCGTTAATTAGTGTGTAATTGATTTTTTTCTTTTACGTTTTCGTCTTTAAAATATGTAAAGTTTTTCTTTTCAGTTCTATACATATCTTCTTTTATGAGACCAGCTTTATATTGAACATCTAAAAACTGAAGCTCTTCATCCCAAATTTTGATATTTAGCTGAAGGCAATTTTCACGCTGCGTTGTTGTTAAATCATCTAGGTGTTTTGGTTCCTTATTTGGATCTTTTGTGTTATCAACACGAATTCCATAATTCAGTTCTAATTTCTCTAGTTGTTCATATAATTCATCTAATTGTTTTCTTTGTTTCATCACTAAATCAACTTCTAGTATTGTAATATCGGGATTGATTGTTTTGAAATGTGCTAGCTCTTCTTTATAGATTTCAGTTTTTGTACCTGTATTTGCAAATGCAATCGTTGATAACCCCATTACGATACCAATGGATAATGTTGCAATCATAATTTTTTTCATATCATTCAATTCCTTTCATCGTTTCATATCAATTTCATCTTTTTTACTGCGACAGTTTTGTCACTTCTTTAAATCTTTTTTCAATTTCATCTAACTCAAATGAACTACATACTCTACAGTCTTCAGCGTCTAAAATTCTATAATGCTGCGAAAGAATATTTTGTTGTATTTTATAACCGTTTAACTCCTTTATTTGTCGCCACCATACTTTTCCTCCTAAAGTCTTCGGGAAACTCATATCGTAATGTGAAAAAGCAATCATTTTAATAATTTCGTTCACATCATCACCAAATGCCATTTGGATCGTCTCACTATGTTCAAAAAGCGTTACAACACAAACTGCACCTGACCATGTGAGCGTGCGTCTACCTTTTTCGATTTCCACTAATGTTTTCTTTGATAAACCAATAATTTCAGCCATTTTATCCTGTGATAAATCACTTTCAACGCGAATGAGCTTTAATTTCGCATGAAAGAATGGAAATATTACTTATTCGGAGAAAGTAGGAAGAGAAGATAGTAAGGAGGGAGAAGAATGAGTTTAGCAAGTTATCTCGCATTAACGGACAGTAACACTCCCACCTCATAAAGTTTCACTTTATGAGGTGTCAACTGGTTGGGGAATTGAGATTTCGAAATATACGTACCAAAGGATTTGCACGGAATCAAAGGAGAAGCTAAACAGACTATGTRCAATAATGAATGAATATCTGGAATAAGTGGATTATTTTGAACTGTATAGTTGTTGGATTGGGGAAGAAGGTGAGATCACTCTTAAACTTAATAGCTTTGATATAGACAAGATTACTATTCCTGAAAAAACATTGGTGAGGTTTGAAAAATAAACCTTACTTTCCTAATTGCAATGTTAGTTGAAATAAAAACAATACTTTTTATGCTTTTTCATGATTTTTGGTTATAATAGCATACGGGTTAAGGGAAGATTTTTATCTTCCCTTGTGTTTTTATCTGCATCTAGCTTTTTGCTAGATGCTTTTTTAGCTCGTTTCCTAGACAGGATGGGAGCACAATGAATGCAAAATAAGCTGTCAGGGACGCCTGACAGCTTATTGTAATTAAATTATTTCTTCTCTTTTTCAGCTTTTGGAGTCTCAAAGGTATCTTTTAAATCTTTATCTTCAACCTTCACATCAGCTTTTTTAAGTTCTTTGTCTTGAAGCTCAGCCATGAATTGAGGATCTTGTTTTTTCTTCTCAACTAGGTCTTTTTTAATGTTTGCTTTTTCTTCTTCAAATGGTTTTTGTTCTTTAATATCAGTTACTTTGATGATATGGTAACCGAATTGTGATTTTACAGGTTCACTTACTTCATCTTTTTTCAATTTATATGCAGCATCTGTAAATTCTTTTACCATTTTACCAGGTCCGAAGTAGCCTAAGTCGCCGCCTTTTTCAGCAGAACCTTTATCTTCTGAGTATTGTTTTGCAAGTTCTTCAAAAGATTTACCTTGTCCAAGTTCTTCTTTTACTTTTTTCGCAGTTGCTTCATCTTTTACAAGGATGTGACTTGCTTTAATTTCAGGTTTATAATTCTCTTTTAATTCTTTGTCAGTGATACTGCTTTCAATAGCTTTGTCCATCGCTAATTCAGCGCGAACGCTTTCTTTAAATGAGTCTTTTGTAAAGCCTTGTTGTTTTAAAGCTGCGTCAAATTGATCGCCAAGTTGCTTTTTGTATTCATCAACTTTTTTGTCAACTTCTTTATCGTCGACTTTATGGTTTTTAACAAGTACTTTCTCAAGTACCATACCACGTAAAATTTGTTTACCAGCTCTGTCTTTCATTTTGTTGTAAAGGTCTTCTTTTGAAATGTCACCCGCTTTAGATGTAACGATTTTGTCAGATGATCCACATGCTGATAAGGCAATCAAACTTGTTGCTGCTAAGGCAAGCATAGCTTTCTTCATTCAATAAACACTCCTACTATTATGTATTTTTAATTTATCCCGCACAAATGGCAAGCGTCCTCATTTCAGATGATGCTTGTCCAAAAGAGCCCGATTAAGTCTCACTGGTTTCGCTTTCTTATAAAGTTAAAAGCCTGCTTAACAGGGCTTACCGAGGCTGAGGATAAAATCTAGCTGAAGGTAATTTTATTCTATAGTATAAGCAATATGTACAAAATTTAATATACCATATTTCGACGTCTTTTCCTATTGATAAAGAAAAATTACCCATTTGTTTATAAAGATTGTCAGATTGGGAATGAGTACCATATTGGGCGCGTGTAGCATATATAGGAAAGAGGAGAGGGGATGGGTGAATGAATTCATCACTTATTTTATTGGTTGTACTGTTTATTTTATTAGTCATTATAGGTATAATTTGCTTATAGAGGAAAAAATGAGGAAGGGGCTTTCCTTCCTCACTTTGCATGAAATATAATTTCTATATAACTAGAAATTAATAGAATGGTAATACATATATTAATAACCCGAAAAGCGCTCGTTTGTCGGCTCTCGGATAGTTGTTTCCGTACACACAGTGTATGTGTCAGGAAATTCGTGTAGAATAGAACAATAAGTGCAAATGTGACAAAAACAATTTCTATAAGAGTCACGAGGAGATACCTCCTTTTGGCCAAAATACATATACTTTTATATATTGTATCATACGATATTTTGTTCGTGTTATAAAATTCAGAAATAGAAGACCTTGTGTTAGAAAGTGAGGGGGAAAATGGACGTTGTAAAACGACTAGAGCAAGCTGAATATTATGTAGAACTTCTTTTCCAAATGATCGATGAAGATAAGTGTCCATTTTATTCTTTAATTATAAAGAATAAAGCTCGTAAAAAAGATATTGAACGTATACTGAATCTTTGTGAACAATTGAACGAACAATACATAGTAGAGAAACAAGAAGGCTTACTTTTGTTTGATGCTCTTTTGGAGCAGTTTGAAAAAGCGCTTCCACATCAGCTCGAAGTAAACGAGACTGCAGAAGCGCTACATAGACAGGGCTTATTTCAGCCAATTATGCAAGAATTTTTACGCATGACAGCGAAAAAATAATCAATATTATTTTTTAATTAATTTTTGATCGTGTTCCGTAAAATTTTCCTCAATATTTTCTAGTGATTTCTCAAAAATATCGATAAAATCTTGTCCATAAATATTTCTTAAAATCGCGATTAACTCGATATTTTCTGGGAACTTACCATAAAAATTGCGAAGTGCAAGAGCGCCATTAAAGACCGAATTATTTTCAGGGTCATACTCCTCCATTAATTGCAGCAGCAATGTTTCCCCTTTTTCTGTAATTTCAATATACGTATTTCGCTTATCATCTTCTTTTTTTGAAAATACAAGATAGCCGCGCTCTTCAAGTTTTTTGGAAAAGTTAAATGCAGTTGATACATGCATAACGCCAAACTTTGCAATCTCAGAAATAGAGGCCCCTTTTAAATGATAAGCAATGGATAAAATATGATGTTCGTTAATGTTTAAATCATATGGTTTAATCCACTGTTGCCAATCTTTTTCTACGCATTTCCATAATGCCTTCGATAATTGAGCAATGCGTTGACTGAAAATCATGGCTTCTTTTACCGAATAATCTTTTTCTCCACTTTTCATTTACTCACCCACTTTTACATTCTTATTCATTAGTATCTATTATGCCAGTAAAATAAAAATTAATAAAGTCTTTTTGTGAGAATTGTGAAAATTTTTAGGAAAAATTATATTCTTGTACGAATCATGCATAACTGTGGAAGCGTTTTAGGTGTCATAACTATATGTGTTATCTTCACGTAATAG
>NZ_JBFTMC010000170.1:0-6106 GCF_056396765.1 Bacillus sp. 05T22 | reverse complement strand
ATGTTCTTCCAGGGCGTGTAATGTGATTTCAGGAAGTACGATTAGATGTTTCTCTGTAGAGGTTTTTGGTTCATGAAATTCTTTAGTAATACGAGAAAGGGTTCTTCTTTCAAAATCAATGTCTTTCCATTGTAATCCAAGAATTTCTCCTTTACGCATGCCGCAGGTAATAGCCAGTAAATATGCAACATAATAGCAAAGGTAAAATATATTATGTTACTGCAAATGAAGCCTATGTATATGTGAAGTGAAAATCCGACTTTTATGAGTTGGAGTTTTTATCATACTTTAGATTTTCTGCTTTCCATATTAAATACATTTTGTATAAATTATTAAGTGCTTTTTATTCAAAACCAATAACAATCCATTCATCTACATAACTCCAAAAGTTAACATTATATTTAGGCAGCCTCTTTGCTGACCAAAAGGTAGCCAAAGGTGCCTTTCTACTTGTCTGATTTATTTAAAACTTGCTATTTAATGAGAATTATAATTTGTAAAAACAATGTTCTCTTATACTTAAAGTATTCAGCATGACATTACAGTACAGACTCTCGTTCAATATCGAAAATGTCTATCTCATTTTGCTCAAATAAATCTTCAAGCTTATTTGAACCATTTTGTTGAGCAAATAAATATTCTTTTTCTGATATTGGGACGGCAAGCAACCATGCGACTTTTTTGTCTGGGAAATCAATTGTTTGCAACTGATCTTCCCACAGAAATGGTGGCACAAAAAACATATGTTTCATTTCACTGTTAGGATAATAAAACTTCAACACATCCAAAAATATTTGACCTGGATAGATTGGCATTTTTGAATTGATTACACAAAAAGCACATGTTGCTAGTACATTTGCATAATTATTATAAGTTGTTGCGCTCGCACCAACAATTTCTACTCGTAAAGACTTTCCATCTATAGATCGTCCTATTGAATGCATATACAAGCCAATAGTAGAATACGATGTAACCCCCTCACAAGGTTTATCTCCTGTTGATAAAATATCTATATTACTTATACTATTATCATCCCAATATTTAGAAACAACAGGATTACCTCCAAACGCTTTTAAAGCTGATTTAGCAATTATTTTACTTTCATTTGATATCCCCATTATACTCTCCTATCTTTCGCCAATACTTCTTAATAATTCCAGTCTCCAAAATAATCATCCGTTAAATCTTCACCTTTAGCATTATCCCAGACATCATCTCTTACGCCCTTTCTATATCCTGAAGGTCTGGTGTAAGTTTTATCGCCTGAGTCACTTTCAATACCATTTTCTTTTTTATACTTATCCCAAGTCTTACTCATTTCATCCTTACTATATTTACCTTTGTTGGCAGTTCGAAATTCATTCCATGTCAATGGGTTAGAACTACTACCACCAGAAGACGAAGAAGACTGGAATTTTTGAAGAGTATCAATACTATTTTGAATTGTATTATACTATACAAATCCACCATGTGTAACAACACCCACTCCAGCTGCTGTAAGAGCTGCATTAGCGGGAAGAACTCTTGGTGATGCTGCCCCAACAGTTACTCCTTCTAAAAATACAGTTCCAACATTAGACCCTGTTACAAGGGCAGAACCACCTAAACATTATGGAAGCTGTAGACAGAGCGATTGACCAAAATGCAAAGCGTTGGAAATAGATCAGTGGCATTCTATTCGATTGGCAAAAGAAGAATGTCAAAACAATTGCAGATGTAATCAAGCTCGATGAAAATTATAAAAACCGAAGAGGTGGTGTAAAAGCGGCAACACGTCGGAAACGCTATGGCAGTGGTAATGCAACGAGCAGAAATTATGAGGAAGAAAATGCGAGCAGAGAGCGGAACATGCCAAGCTTTATTAAGCGAGTATAAGTGCTCAAAATGCATGGATTCAGAAGTTGTTTTTTATGAAGAAGTGAATGAATTTGGTAGGAGTAAAAAAATAAGGACAAGCAGTCGTACCTGCCGTCCTCATTAGGAGAAAGATTACCCTGGATAAAAACCACGAATAATCAGAAAACACGCTCGTAAATAGTGTTAACGTAAATTTAAATATATATACAACAAAATGGGATAAGCAAAAAATTCTTATCCCAAGAAGGGTAATTTAGGAGAAATTCAAAACACCAAAATGACTCGTATTGGTAAATAGATTCGTTGATAGTATATGTGAAATGAAAAAGATTATACGAAAAGCAGATAGCTCTTTATGCTATCTGCTTACGTTGAAAATTATGTTTTCTCAAAAAACAGTAATACAGCAACTCACTTATGGGTAGTTTGTGTGAATTAAAAAAGTTTATACAAAAAAAGGGCAGACAACGCTTTTGGTTGCCTGCCGGTGGGTTGAATGAGTTAGCGAATTGCAATAAATTGCGTTCTCATTACAAGAAGAGTGAAGCCGCTAGTTCGGACGGCTTAAGGATAGTGTGGGCTAAGAAATATGAATTTATGTGAAAAATGTAATCTGTTACGTCCAAATGAAGAAATAAATAGATATTCATCAGACAAGGGAAATGGAGCATATCTTTAATGAGGTATAGAAAACTGTCAAATTGGGAGAAACCTTAAAAAGCTAGGCGACAGCTTAATCGAAGGGAGAACGGAGAATATGGCTGAAGAGAGAAACTGGGATCAAATCTGTACAAAGGCTGAGAAGTTTCACAAATTATCAACTTTAAATCAATATGCATAGTATGAAAGATGGAAGGTGAGAGTATTTACGAGGAGGGGGGGAAACGAATGTTTCCCAATTATTTTTACAATGAAATGCGAATGCGTCCTTTAGGAGGGCAGGGTCCTGCACAAAGTACAATTCAAGCTGTTCACCAGGCTATGCAAGCACAGCAACAAGCGTTACAAGCACAACAAATGCACCAAAGTATACAACCTTACTATTCATCGCAATATTATTACCCGATGTATATTACACAGGATGGAATGCTTTTTTCAGGGATTCCGCATGAAACTGTATATGGTTTATAGCAAATAATAACAGGAGACATTGCTGTTCGATGGACACTTATTCATAAATAATTTAACAAAACGCTTTTTAATTAAGTTTCAGCTTAACAAAAGAGGATCTGCCACGAATAGCAGACTCTCTCTTAAAATGGAAAAGAATAACTCTTACCTTACTCTTTTATCTGGCGAGGAGAAATGAAGGTTGTGCCAACAGGATTAGCTTTTGAGATTCCACCAGGATACGAATTACAAGTACGACCACGTAGCGGTATGACGCGTGACACGAAGCTACGAGTGATATTAGGTACGGTTGATAGTGGTTTTAGGGGAGAAGTTGATGTCATTGTTGATAACAACGAACGAGTATTGGGAGCGAATATGCAGGCTCATGTTATTGAAAGAGGGACGCGCATTGCTCAAGGCGTTATAGCGCCAGTGGAAACAGCACATTTTGTGGAAGTGGACGAGCTATCGGAAAGCCAAAGAGGTAAAAACGGATTCGGATCAACAGGAACTAAGTAATACCAAATTTGAATTTTGTTCAGGGTGAAAATTTAGTGAAACAAAAAGTAATGAATAAAAGGAAAAATCCCTGGGGGACAGGGATTCGATAAGGGAGATATTGTTGTCGTGCAATGTCGAAATTTGGCATATTCAACAAATTAATATTATCACGAATTTTTAGGGAATTGTGATAGTGGATGTGTCAAAAATGTGTACGGGTTTCATATACAGGCGTTATTTTACAATTATCTCGGCCGAGCCCTTCATAAGGAAGAAAGTGGTTTTAAGGATTTTTAAGAAAAATAAAAAGGACAGCCGATATTTGCGACTGAACTTTTTTTATAAAAAGCTTTATTTATCTTCAAGAGGTTTCATAACACTAGATGGAAGTTGATTGGTTGGAGCTAATACAGATTCTTCACTTGCTGGTTGAAGTGTTTTTAATTTTAGGAGTACACCTGCCTCTGTAGCAATTTCGTCCTCTTTTGCTTGATGTTGATGGCTTGATGTAGATATATTTTCATTCGCTTTCTCCATTTTACATCCCTCCTGATTACATGTAGGTATACAAGCGACATAATTGTTGAAAATTACTAAAGTGTTTTTTAGTATTGCACTGATTATGAATAAAATGTATTGAAAAATCTTTTAGTAATAAATGCCGTTGTAACAATAGTATAAGATAGATTTAAAATATTATGCTGGATGGGAAGAGAGATGAAAATCAAACAAAATAAAAGCTTTATTTTATAGCAAATAAAAAGAGAGAACACATATGAATGTGCTCTCAGAAAGGTAGATTTTTTATGAGAAAGGGTCTACATAAAATAATATATGCTTGTCTCAGTTAAAGGTGAAAAAAATCAACAAAAACGCTATTTTGTATGTAATAAAAATGCCATCTTTCAATGTGAGGGCATATGAGTAAGCATGTCTTATATCCATAATATATGCTTACCCTATCAAATAGTGACAAGTTAATAAAAATAAAAGAGCAGCTAGCAAAAACTAACTGCTCGGCTCCAATGGGAGACTGGAGAAAGATTATTGTATCTACAGTATTGACGGAATATTGAGTTTTATTCAAAAGAAAATGTTTATTAGGGAAGTCACACCAAAATCTTTGTTATTAGCCATATTAGATATGAATATTATTACTCTAAAATACAGAATATAGACTAATAAACAAGCTGTTTTTTATTTTTAATCATAGAATATGATGAATCCTATTATAAAGAGGAGGTAATCATATCTATGAGATGTAATTGTCATTTTAATCGCTTTCGAGATTGTGATAGATTTTGGGATAACTTAATGTTYTGYAGAYGCAGACATAGAGATTGTGATGAYCGTCGTTGTAGACGCGACTGTGATTGYGATGAKTGTCGTCGTAGACGTAAACATGATTGTGATTGCGATTGCGATTGCGATGAGCGTCGAGAGTGGTAAAATTTCTTGAAAGAGYGCTTTTCTTCAAAGCACTCTTTTTTGTTTATGGATTTTCTGAATTCTTTATTGATAGTAGTTATTTAATAGAAAGAATGTAGTTGTAATTCAATTTAAGGGCTAACAAAACAAACGAACACAACGAACAAAAATAGAGGAGGGGAATTATGGATTCTAAAGTATTTACTATGCAAATGAATGGTGAGAGTAAAGATGCAACTGCATATGGGAGTGGGATTACCAATTTAATACAGCAGAGAAAATGGTTTGTTCCTATTGGTCAAAGTCTAGAAAAAATCATTTATCATGATTTTGATGAAACATCACACATGGCAATTGGATGAAGAATTTAGTAAATTGAAAAAATATTTATAAATTGCACACCTTTTGAACTAGGCAAGCATATATTGAAGTATGGGACAAGCGTAAATCGCTTTTTTCATACTCATTGAAAACTCCTTATCACGAAAGAGCACTGTCGAGTGCTCTTTTTAATTTGGAATATATACATAGGTGAAAAAGCTTGGAGAAGTCATTTCATGCACAAAATGAAATGTGTGAAAATATAATGGGAAAATGTAGGGAAGACATAAATATTATTATTTTACAAGTGGGTATTGATGTCCGTGAATCCATGATAAATAAGATGATTCTAATATAGGTGGATGAATAATATGAATCCAAGAAATTTAACGGTTACGGGAGCATGGTTTCAAGTAGGTGGAAATACGATAGCTGCCATTGGAACTACAAGAGGGTTTATAGGAGAAGAAAATGTTGAAGAACCACTTGTAATTGTAGGTGGATCATTACAAGCTCTTGGATATATACTGCAATTGATAGCGTTAAAAGATTCCTTTGAAAAACAAGGGATGAAAGTAGAAGAAACTGCACTGAGTAAAGAGGAACAAATGAAACAAAGAAATAAATCTTTGGAGAAAACAGGGATTGAATTATTAGCTTTAGGGAATGTTTCAAATGTAATAGGAACGTTTTTTAATATACAAAAAGAAATGGAAGAGAATGATTATCTCATTATCACAGGAAATAGTCTACAGTCTATTGGTGCATTTGTAGGGGTAGAGGTGGCACTGAATGAGGAGCCTGAAATTCCATGGTTGATTGTAGTGGGTAATTCACTACAAACGCTAGGAGCTGGATTGCAAGCATTTCAAGGCATACACAACAT
>NZ_JBFTMC010000169.1:0-6198 GCF_056396765.1 Bacillus sp. 05T22 | reverse complement strand
ATATATATGAGCTTTTTCACATAAACTTTTAGCAATAAGCAGCTTTTTCTTTTGTCCACCAGAATAATAAGATATATCTTTCTCAAATTGAATTCGGTCAAAATCCATCTTACGTAGGATGGATTTAAATAACGTCTCATCAATCTCGTGTTCTTCAATAAAGTCCGATAACGATCCCTTCAAATGAGAAGTATCTTGTT
Source organism: Bacillus sp. 05T22 (assembly GCF_056396765.1). Classification (NCBI taxonomy): domain Bacteria; kingdom Bacillati; phylum Bacillota; class Bacilli; order Caryophanales; family Bacillaceae; genus Bacillus; species Bacillus sp. 05T22. The sequence continues at coordinate 5,998 of NZ_JBFTMC010000169.1, read as the reverse complement.
GGACATAGGAAATGATGAGTCCTGAACCTAAATTAACTGAGCCTGTATGCTGTATTGGATGTCCTAGAAGTAGTTTTAGGATACTACTTTTCCCGCTTCCATTCTTTCCATCAAGTACAAATCGGTCCCCTTGTTCAACTATGAAGCTAATTGGTTCATTTACTATTTGGTCATCATACTTAACAGACACATCAGTCAAAACAACCAATTCATTTGACTGAAATTTCAATTGTTCTAATTTTAACGACTCAGTTTTCTCCACATTTTTTAGTAATTTTGACTTTTCTTCAATTGCTTTTTGTTGCCTTGATTCAAGGCTCTTCGCTCTCTTCATCATCTTGGCCGCTTTATGTCCTACAAAACCCTTATCTAACTTAGATCCTGAATTCCTTGTTCCATTTTTGGAAGCTTCCACTTGATGAGACCAACCTGCTGAACGCTTTGAAGACTGTTTTAATCTCCCTATGTCTTTTTGAAGACGCTCATTTGTAGCCTCTTCGTGTTCCTGCTGTCTATCAAAATTTAACTTCCAAGAAGAATAGTTACCACTTTGAACTTCAATATTTGCTCTATTTATAGATAAGATATGGTCAACGCATCCATCTAAAAAGATTCTGTCATGTGAAATCAAAATAAACCCTTTTTTCTTCCTTAGATAATTAGAGACCATCTTTCGTGCATCAGTGTCTAGATGATTTGTTGGCTCATCAATTAATAGAAATTGACCCTCATTCAAAAACAGTGCAGCAAGCAACACCTTTGTTTGTTCTCCATTTGATAATGTTTTAAATGGTCGATACATGGCCTCGGCATCAACATTTAAATAGGATATTTCACGCAGAAATTCCCAATCTTCTGCTTGGGGACAAATTTCTTCAAGGATTTCATGAGTGAACTTGTTCTTATCCGAAACTGGGTAAGGGAAATAATTAAATTCTACCGAAGAAGTGATTTTCCCACTATACTCATAATTACCTAATAATAAATTAAAGAATGTCGTTTTACCTCGTCCGTTTCTACCAATAAACCCTAGTTTCCAATCCGTATCTATTTGAAAGTTTACACCTTCAAAAATATTATCAAAGCTACCTGGGTATGAAAAAGTTAAGTCTTGAACTTTTATCATTGACATAATAATTCCTCCTTTATATATCAACACTTTTCATATAAAGTCGGAATATCCATCAATTTTTTAATTCCTCCATATAAGTTTGATGGATATTAACGACTTATATAGAGCATTACATGTGTAACAATAGTGTCTGAATTACTCATTTTTTTCTCTCCTTTATTTGTAAGGTTACAGTTACGGATTAATAAATATCAACTTACCTATAAGAGAATAAAAAATCCTCCCAATTTGTAATCGGAAGGATTAGTAGTTCACTTATACTTAATAAGTCCTTATTAATCATTGGAATCATGACAAATAAAGTATGAACTGATTTGTGAAAAATGGATAGACTAACCCTATATTTTGTAGTTTGAAGTTATTAATTTCAAATTAAAATATCGATTAGTTAATCATTATTCATCCATCAGTCCTCTCATAATTCTATTTTTAGAGTAACATTCTTTTTTATGGAATGCAATATCACAATCATCTTTACCTCAAATTACTGTTAACTACTTCTTTAGAATCAACAATGTATATTCCTTCTTTCTTTATACTTCCCCTCCATAAAAAAATCCTCCCCTTAGATAAACAGATTTTATTTTTTATCACAGGAATTTTATTTGTACTAATGATGAGTCATTTGCAAAAGATATCTAGCACAGCTAGAGGAACAGGGGCAGCGTTAGCAAACTCTTCTATGTATATTGGACAAACAATTGGAGCGGCAGTAGGGGGAATGCTATTTGCATCGTTCCATAATTTTATATCAATTGGCTATTTTACGGCTGCTTTATATGTTTTTTCATTACTAGTGTTTAGAAAAAGTGATCGATACATAAAGAAAGAAGTAGGAGAAAAACAGAGGGCTGTTTCTTAAAGGGAAACCATAAAAATATTATGTGAACAAAAGGGTGAAAAGCACTGTTTTAGGCACATTACTAAAACAGTGCTTTTCGTTTAGATTGAACAGTTGCAGCATTTTCATCTTCGATTCCTGCTTCTTCAATAATTCGTTTTTGGGCTTTATCCAATAGGTGATTGACTGCCTCACCAAAATAGTTAGCTTCGCGCTTTGTGCGGGCTGCTCGTAAACATTTATAGTTTTCTATCAGTTCCTCTTTTTCAGAGTCTGTTAAGAAATCTTCTATTTTCTTTTTTGGCATACGAAACACCCTTTCTTCTGACAGACGACGCAATTCAGAAATATTTATTCCTCATTATAACAGTAATTTTTAAATGAAGTATAGATTAACGCCGTAATAATTTGTCAATTTCTTGAATTTTTTCATCGACTTTACTAATCTGTGTGTTTTTGGCCTGTTCACCGCCGAGGGCTTGATGAAGTAAGAATGTTTGCCCTGAAATGGCAGTGACAATGGACACTTTAATAATTTCTTTTATAGTAATCACATCAAATAAGACGAGTCCCAGAAGTGCAGCAAGACTACCAGTMAAAATATCAGTGAAAAACCCAARATGAAAAAATGTTTTYAAACGGCGTGGAAGCAATAACTTGCCTTGGTTATTGATAAGATGGGAAACGAAACCAGTCATGCCACCAATGAGAACAGCAGTTAGCCATTGATACATCTCCATCAAATCCACTCCTTTTAGTGAATAAGATTCGTTTTTTACATCCGTATTCCTTTTTAAATTTTATATAAGTATATTGAGAAAATTTGGTTTGGCTACATGCTCGTTCATTTTTATTATAACAGAAAATTCTGGTATATTTCAGTCTATTATGTGACGTTCTTTTTCATTATCATAAAATCTAGAAAAGGAGGGCGGAAAAATGAAAATAGATTACCGAATACGAAGTATGGAGAATTATACGCCAAATGTAGGACAACTTGTTAGTATGCTTGAGCATGCGAGAGCGGTTACATTGTATGAGATAAAAGATTTAACAGTAGAAAATTTAGATTTTATCTTGGTCGATGGTGGAAATTCTATCGGCGCATTGCTAAAACATATTGCCGCAATAGAAAAAGTTCATCAGCTCATTTCTTTCCAGAACCGAGATTTTACAAAAGAGGAGTTGAAGGGATGGAATGACGCTCTTTTTTTAGGAGAAGCGGGAGAAGAATTCGTGGGCATGAGGTGCAATACTACGTACAACTTTTTAATAAAGTTCGAGAAGAATCGCTGCGATATTTAAAAGAAAAAGATGATGCTTGGTTAATGTCAGAAGGTCGATGGGATAACGGGGGCATATATAATCAGTACTATTTGTGGTTCCATGTACTAGAAGATGAAATCAGCCATCGCGGACAAATAAGGACGATAAAAAAGTGTATATCTGAAAATTCGGTTAAATAAAGTAGCTTTTCAAAATAATATTACATATAATGAGATTAACTAAACTAAGAACGGAGTGATGTATTATGGCGATGATTTATATGGATGTTAAAGTAAATACAAAGGTGGACGGAAAGAGCGAGACTTTGTAAAGAATCGCGTCATCCTTCCACTGATCTCAAAATAGGGAGGATATAGATTTGAAGCAAAATTGTTTAGAAACATTCGGATGGGATTCTTTTTTTGAGGATCAATCTTTAGAAAAGTATGAAATAGGTCGAATTTTACTTGAACATAAGCACATGTACCGTATTATTTGTGATGATGGCGAATATATGGCAGAGTTATCTGGAAAGTTTCGTCATGAAGCATTAGATAAAGGTGATTATCCAGCAGTTGGTGATTGGGTGCATATAAAGAAAATAAAAGAAGAAAGCAAGGCAATTATTCATAGTGTTTTTCAAAGAAAAAGTTCCTTTTCTAGGCAAGCAGCTGGCGAAAGAACGGTTGAGCAGATTGTGGCAGCAAATGTTGATTATCTATTTTTAGTAAATGCGCTTAATCATGATTTTAATGTAAGAAGAATTGAACGTTATTTATTATTAGCTTATGAAAGTGGATCAATGCCTGTTATTGTTTTGACGAAATGTGACTTGTGTGAAGATGTGGAGCAAAAGATATTGGAAACAGAGGCAATAGCTATTGGTGTTCCAATCTTTGCAGTGGATAGTTTACAGCAAGCGGGAATTGAGTCCTTACAACAATTTGTCGCTTCTGGCAAAACGATTGCTCTTGTTGGTTCTTCAGGCGCCGGGAAATCTACTTTGCTAAATGCATTAATGGGAAGTGAAGTTGCAAAAACAGGTGGTATTCGCGAAGAGGATAGTAAAGGACGACATACTACGACACATCGTGAGTTGTTTCAATTACCAAGTGGTGGTTTAGTAATTGATACGCCAGGAATGCGAGAACTTCAACTATGGGAGGGAAGCGAAGCGATTCATGCGACGTTTTCTGATATTGAAAAATTTGCAGAAAAGTGCCGTTTTCGTGATTGCCAGCATGAAAATGAGCCTGGGTGTGCAGTTCGCACCGCTATTGATGAGGGGGTTTTAGAAGCAAACCGTTTGCAGAATTATAAAAAATTGCAAAGGGAAATTGCATACGCAATGAGAAAACAAGATCTAGCGCTTGCTCGTGCTGAGCGGGAGAAGTGGAAAAAAATAGCGAAGCAGAATCGGAGAAAGTAGAATAGAATGAGAAGCCAAAAGCTAATAGAATGCTTTTGGTTTTTTGTCATTTATTCTATAAAAATAGACAGTTATAGTCGAAAAATAAAGGAATTTGTTATAAGTATGTATAATTATTGAAAAGTAGACTATTTATAAAGGAGAAGAGTATGGGAGTGTATTGGGGAACGAAAAGACATTCTTGGCTTAGCTATGCCTCATTTTGGTTAAGTATTTCATTTTTTCTTATCTTTTTGATTGAGGTGTTTGTACTTAAAACACTTTTAAATAGTTCGAGTGGTGCAATGCAAATTATTAAATATTTTTATTTCATATTTGTACCATTAAATATCGTGATTAGTTTAAGACTATTGTTTAAAAAGAATGAAAAGAAAACATTACCGATTTTTAGCTTTATTGTATCGGTACTATTCGCCAGCTTGATAGTGGTATTAGCTTTAGTTGCTATAGGGAAAGTATTTTGATGAAAAACAGGAATGATAAATGTCATTCCTGTTTTTTCATGATTTATATACAGTAAAACTTTAATCAGTGAGGTTTTTCTTCTCCCCACTGATTATCAGCCTTCACCAATCGGGCTTTTACTGGTAGTTCATCCTCAACCTAATTTCTTAGCTTTCGCTGAATTTTGAGGTGGGAGTGTTACTACCAGCAAATAGCGGGATAAAAGTAGTGTAGTATAATAGGCAGAAGAATATAGCAAGTCAATTGATGTATGGTACAATAAGCTTGATAGTGATAGAGAAAAAGGGTATATAAAATACTCATCGTTTTTTAGTAAGAGAGGGGTTATCTTATGCTATACGAGGATTTAATGTCATTATTTCAAGCTGCTCCAATGGAAGATGGAAAAAATGGCTGGAAATATGTAATCCAAGAAGAAGATGGTAAGTACTCAATTGTTAATAGTGTATCAACAGAACATATGAGTGTAGAATTGTTTTTTAATGAATATGATGAGTTGCGAATTACTTTATATAAAGAGGGTCAGCCGATTACAACTATACAACGAATAGTAATCTTAAAAACCGAGTTAGAAGAGGATGGAGAAGGTATTCAGTTTGTTTTAGAGCGTATGCCAAGCCGAATGATTCGGTTACAATTAAAGCCATTCCTCGCAGTAGAAATGGCTTTGTATTGGGAAGTTTGTGAAGATTGTGAGTAAAAAAGCATCCGTACATTAATCTGTACCCTTTGTAAAGGACATTTTTAAAAAAAGTTATGCAACATCAAGAAGATGATTTCTGTATTCAACAGGAGTCATCTTTTTTAAATTCCATTGATATCTATAATGATTGTAATACGTCATGTAGTTCTTAATTTCATTTTT
>NZ_JBFTMC010000168.1:0-6251 GCF_056396765.1 Bacillus sp. 05T22 | reverse complement strand
GGAAAAAGACACCTTCTTAAAAGCAGATGTTCGAAGAGGTTTTGACTTAGAAAACGATAGTTTAATTCGTGTAGCTTTAATTCACTTAGAAAATGAACCATCTCAATTGGTGATTAGTTTCCATCATATCATTATGGATGGCTGGTGTACTTCAATTTTAATGAATGATCTAATCCAGTTTTATTCTCAATTGGAAGCGGGGCTACAAAAAAATAAGATTAATGATACTTTATCATCTAGATATGATTATGAGAGTTATATTCGCTTAATGCAAAAAAATGATAAGAAAGCTGCGCGAAACTATTGGGTAGAATTATTAGAAAACTATGATAATGAGTCTGTAATTAAAGGATCTGTAGAAAATAATTCAATTGATGGAGAAATCCGAGTACTTGAAGTTGATGTAAGTATAGAAGAGACTCGAAAACTTGAAGAATTATGTCAATTTGAAAGTTTAACATTAAATACTGTGGTAGAGGCTGCATGGGGGATATTATTACAACACTATACAAATCAAAGTGATGTTGTATATGGAAAAATAGTATCAGGTAGAAATATTAATATAGCTGGTATCGAAAATATGGTTGGATTGTTTATAAATACAATTCCAATTAGAGTTGAAACAAAAAACAAAGAAACCTTTTTAAGTATGTTATCAAAGATACAAAAACAAGCTATTAAAAGTAGCGAATTTGATTATTGTCCCTTAGCAGAAATACAATCGCAATGTACAAATTTAGAAAATGATTTAGTCCAAACAGTAATTGCTTTTGAAAATTATTACACACAGGAAGGTCCGCAAGAGACAGCGCTAAAATTGGAATTATTAAGCGGCAGAGAAGAAACTAATTATCCTTTAACTGTAGCTGCGTATAAAGATGAGGCCTTAAAGTTTGGTTTCATGTATCAAACAGACAAATTTACAGAAAGTGATATTATTTCTATTTCTCATCATTTCATAAAAATTATCAAAGAAGTAATCGCTAAAAAGGATATTTTAATTGATGAAATTGAGTTTATTGATGAAGAAGAAAAACATCTGTTGATGAATAACTTTAATAATACTACGATGAATTTTGCTAATTCTAAATTAATTGTAGAAGTATTTGAAGATGTAGTGAAGAATAATCCTGATAAAGTAGCTTTGAAATTTAAAAACCAACTTGTTACTTATAAAGAGTTAAATAACTGGGCTAATTGTATTGGTTATAGTTTAAGAAATTTTGGAGTAGGTAAAAATGATGTAGTGGCATTGGTGACAGAAAAATGTAGTGCAATGATAGCTGGGATATTAGGGATATTGAAATCTGGGGCAACATATTTACCTATTGATGCATCTCATCCAGATGAACGTGTGAATTACATGCTTGATAATGCATCAGTTAATGTAATATTAAAAGGCTCTGGAAAAACATTAGGTTCAGAAATTTTGAATAATTATAATTCTATTACTATAAATGATATTAGTATCGAAAGTATGCCAAACTTACCATATATAAATGATATAGAAGATTTAGCCTATATTATTTATACATCTGGGACAACAGGGAATCCTAAAGGTGTAAAAATTAATAATAGGAATGTACTAAATTTAGTAGAATGGCAGAAAAATAATGCGGAATTCAACAATAAAACGGTTGTCTTGCAGTATTTTAATTATATATTTGATGGATCGGTATGGGAAATATTCCCATCGTTATTATCAGGCATCACCTTAGAAATTGTGCCAGAAGAATGTAGGAACGATCCCTCATCTTTAATTAATATGTTCAAAGATCGTCAATTGACAATAGTACCGTCTCTTTTTACAGCGTTAATGGAGTATGCAATGGAAAATAATATGATAGAACAATTTAATTCGTTTGATAAATTATTTTTAGCAGGAGAAAAGCTCCCTCTAGATGTGATAAGAAAATATCAAAATATTTCTAATGGAAAGATTGATGATGTATTTAACGTATATGGTCCAACAGAAACAACGGTTTGTTCAACTTACCATAGGTTTAATTCAAAAGAAAAAATCAAAGAAGTATTAATTGGTAAGCCTATCGGTAACACAAGGTTATATATTTTGAAAGGAAATAAACTATGTGGTGTTGGGGTTGAAGGGGAACTTTGTATTGCAGGTGAAGGTGTTAGTGATGGATATGTTAATCAACCTGAACTTACAAAAGAAAAGTTTGTTGAGAATCCATATACACCTGGAGAACGTATTTATAGAACCGGAGATTTAGCAAGATGGACTTCAGATGGAAATATTGATTATCTTGGTCGAATTGATGAGCAAGTAAAAATTCGAGGCTATCGAATTGAACTTAGTGAAATTGAAGGGGAACTTAGGTTAATTAATGGTGTAAAAGATGCAATTGTGATAGCTAAGAGAATTAATAACACTCATGAACTATGCGCATATATTTTAAGTGAAAAAACAATTGATTTTGATTACATTTATAAAAATTTAGAAAGAGAGTTACCTGATTACATGGTTCCCCATTATATGACGGTAGTAAAAGAATTTCCTAAAACTAAGTCAGGGAAGGTTGATAAAAAAGCATTGCCAGTTCCTAAATTGATCGTACAGAACAAGTATGAAGAACCTAGAAATACTATGGAACAGGTGGTGATTGATATATTCAAAGAAGTTCTGGAGGTTTCTGAAAGAATAAGTGTTAATGATAGTTTCTTTGATTATGGTGGTGATTCACTAAAAGCTATTAAAGTTATTTCAAAACTTAGACAAAAAGGCTATGACTGCAATATTAGAGAAATAATGGATAGGAAATCAGCACGGAAAATCAGTGAATTCTTTGAAAATGAAAAATTATTACTTACAAAAGAAACAAAACAGAATGTGAATTTCAATTTAGATGAATATATTTTAAAAGAATATGGAACAGATATTTATAGTAAAGAAAAAGTGGTTTTAGTTGATAAAATTAAATATCGTATTCTATTTGTAGAAAACATTACCTTGAATTTAAAGAAAAGAATTTTAGAGGCGATAAATCTTAATATGCAGCCGGAAGTTTTTCCAAATTATATTTTAGATATGAAAGACTCTGGGGAATTTAGGGATAATATGTCGAAGTCGGAATTTAAAATGGTTCTTTCTGATAATGAGATTAGTGAAAATATTGTTAGATACAAGAAATTTGATAGAGCAAACTTACAAAAATCAGTCGAAATGGATAAGGTTGATGTGTATTCGCCATCCCCAATACAAGATTATCTTTTAGCATTACCTTATTCAATTATTCAAGATGAAATTACTATTCGAGGAGCCTACCATGCTGAGGACGTCATTAAAGTTATAAAGTATTTAATCGAAGAGCATGGCTCATTAAGAAGTGTACTATTGAAAGCTAATGGATTCAATCTAATAGGAGAAATTGCAATTAATGAAGCCCCAGGTATTGAATATATTGATTTGAGATATAGCTCTTTAGAAACTTATAATCAAACAATGAAAGAAATGAAGTCTATTAATCGTTATAAAAATATTAATGAATGGGATTTATTAAGTAAYATTTTTATTGTTCATGAAGATGAAATTACATTTAGTATTCATATTTCATCACATCATAGTGTTTGGGACAAAGGAAGTTCATTGATCTTAGAAAATGAACTTGTTGAAATACTTGAGAATGGGTTAAAACGTAATATTTCTAGAAGTAAGTATGCTGATTATGCAGAACTTTCTAATGGATTAACAGAAAGTGAGGATAAAAAACTAACTAAATTTATTTCAGAGTATAAGAGATCATTGATAACTTATTCTCAATTAAATTATCAAAATGACATTGTTCGTTTGGAGCTCGCTGTTTTGACAATTCCAGAAGAGATATTAAGCAGTTTTGATGAAGAAGTATGGGGTCTAATAGAAATGATATTGGATGTAATAGTCTTTGAAAATAAACTTACTAATGGAAGTGATGTAGTTCCATTGCAATTAGTGCAAGAAGAACGAAGCAGTATTGACCATAAATTTATGAATCAAACTGGACCTATAATCGATATGCTTCCATTAATGAAGAAATCAGATTTCTCAATACTGGACCAAATTAATCAAGTTAATTTAATGAAAAAAACTTTTGGATTAAATTGGTTAAATATCTTTAGAAACAACTTTAAATTGATGGATAAAGTTTTGTTAATTAATTATTTAGGTCTCTATGAGATGAATTACAAAGATTATATTGAAGACATAAGTTCTGATAATTATGAAGCAGCAAGAGAGATAACGTTTAGTAAATATGAAGATAAATTACTAGTTCGTTACCCAGTATTTGAGAACTGTAATAAAAATATTAAAGATCTGTTACTGGAAAAAATTAATCCATATATGCAAGTTAAATAAACTGAAGGTAGTGAAAAAAATGTCTGAGAAAGAATTGAATATACAAAACATTGGAGTATTTGATAGTCAAGAAATTTCTTCTATTTTCCAAGATGGTTTAATAACTTTATTTGAAAGAGAAGTTAAAAAGCATCCCCAAAAAATTGCTGTTTCTGATAAAAATACTGAGATTTCTTACCAAGAATTAGATATGAAATCAACAGTAGTTGCCAACAAAATTAGAAACGAAATTACTCGGGATGGACAATACGTTGGAATAGTAGTTGAAAGAACAGTAGAAACTATCATTGGAATACTGGGTATTATTAAAGCTGGTTTTGCCTATATGCCGATAGATGAATCATATCCAGACAATAGAATTAAGTATTTATTGAAAGATAGTGGAACCAAATATATTTTGACGCAACATGAGGAGAGTTTGAAGCATTTAATGCTTCAAACTCCAATGTTAAATTTAAATAAGGTCGTTTATTGTGATGATTCCATTAATCTGAATAATCCCTCTATTTCGAGACCAGAAGATTTGGCGTATCTAATTTATACATCTGGAACGACAGGAACTCCGAAAGGGGTAATGGTTGAGCACAGGAATATTATCAGATTAGTAAAAGAAACTAATTATTGTGATTTCGAAAATATTTCCATTTTACAAACAGGATCTTTATCTTTTGATGCATCTACTTTTGAAATCTGGGGTGCGTTACTAAATGGTGGTCATGTTCATATAGCTGAAAAAAAATTGTTAGGTGATATAAATTTATTAAAAGGTGTAATTAGAAACTTAAAAATAAATACTATGTTTATTACAACTGCTCTATTTAATCAGTTTGTCAGTTTAGATCCAGAAGTATTCAATTTATTAAAACAATTATATTTTGGCGGGGAAGCTACTTCAGAGGAACATGTGGAGATATTCTTAAAACATAAAAGCGATGATTTGGCTTTTTACAATATCTACGGACCGACTGAAGTAACTACCTTTTCATTATTTTATCCAATAAAAACATTGGATAAAACTAGTAATAAAACTCCTATTGGACAACCGATTAGCCATACAACTGCATATATCTTTCAGGAAGAAGTTGAATGTGAAGTCGGTCAAGTTGGTGAATTGTATCTAGGTGGTATAGGGGTTTCTAGAGGGTATTTGAATCAATATATTTTAACTCAAGAGAAATTTGTTTATCATCCCGAAAATCATTTAGAGCGTTTATATCGTACTGGAGACTTAGTCAAAAAATTACCTGATGGAAACATTGAATATGTAGGTAGAATTGATGATCAAGTAAAAGTTAGAGGATTTAGAATTGAACTTGGAGAGATTGAAAGTCGATTAAAAGAGATTGCACAGGTGGAAAATGCGATAGTAACTTTGATTGAGGATGCAGGAGAGAAATATATATGTGCATACATTATTGGAGACTCAGAAATTTCCACTACTGATTTGAAAGATAAATTAAGTAATGATTTACCAGATTATATGATTCCTGCATATTTTATAAAGCTAGGTGAATTCCCTCTTACATTAAATGGAAAAATAAACAAAAAGGCATTACCAAAACCGATATTTGAATATAGTGAAGAATATATTCAACCAGACTCTTTTGAAAGTGTATGTGTGGCAAATGCTTTTTCAGAAGTTCTCGGGATTGAAAAAGTGAGCCTAAATTCAAATTTCTTTGATTATGGTGGTGATTCAATAAAAGCTATCCGTATGGTATCTAGCCTAAGAGAAAAAGGTTTTAACTTATCCGTGGAGTCGGTAATTAAAGAAAAAACGGTTGGGCATATTGCTAAAACTATCGAAAAGATTCAAAAATATACAATTAATCAATCTGAAATCACAGGGGAAGTTAAACTAACTCCAATTCAAAGGCAATTTTTTGAATCCGAA
>NZ_JBFTMC010000167.1:0-6603 GCF_056396765.1 Bacillus sp. 05T22 | reverse complement strand
GTTCAGGGGTATAGCTACATATTTAGTTTTTTGTGTGAAACCGTTGGGAAATATCTATTCTATTTTGGTAATGTAAATTTCACTTTGTGTCCTTTTGAAATGTCTTTTGCATCCTTATTCATCATAGGACCTAATTCAATCTCAAAGTTCTTGTTTTTCCATATCTTTTCATATTGCTCCTGGTCTAAAATGAAAATCTGTAATAACTCTCCAGATGTTCCAGTTTTAATCGAATCATTATATTTGTAATTTAGTAACATACCTTGGTTGAGCGTATATTGTGCACCATCATTAACTCTTAATGTAGAACTTATTGAAGACGGCGAAATATCTTCGGTCTCTTTGTTATCGAGTTTAAATTTAACTGTCAATAAAACAATTCCATTTTTGAAACTTCCAAATCGAGGGGCTTCAGCGGAATTTGGTGTGAATTTGGTAAATTGATATCCATCTAATGTAACCTTGGTAGCACCTAATTGTTCACTTTTATTAATGTTTGATTTCTCATTTAGCATTGTCTTCTCGCCCATGTTTTCAGCTGTTGCTTTATCTTGATAAAAAGTTTTATCTGTTGTAACTTTTTGATCACCTTGTTTATTTAAACTTAATGCCAAATTTCCAGCACTTCCAATTGGGGCGTCATATTTTCCTTTATTCGCTTGTGCTTCAGGAACTTTGGCTGAAACTGTCGATAGCTCTAAAATTTTTGTTAAATCATCTTTACCAAATGGATATGCAATATAACCAGAAATGCTTTCCCCAGCTTTTACTAAATAATTATTGCTTGGAGATAGCTTTGTAGGTAATTGTTCTTCCTTTGGAATTAAATCCTTATAGTTACTGTAATCTCTCTGAGCACCTGTAAATGTAATATTTATATTTGGCATATAATAAACATCTTTATTTGAATCATTCTTTACAGTATAGTGTGCMAGAATAACTCCRCCATTTGTTTGSYYGTTAAAAGGAATATYAAAATYGGTATGAAAATCATTYAATTCAACTAACGTGTAGTTGTCAAGTGATACTGAAACATCTTGTAACTTATGTACTTGCGGTTTTTTGTTTTCATAAAGGACTTTCGTTTTCCCTTGTGTTTCTTTTTCCATATATGAGATAAGCTTTGAATAATCGTTTGATGTAGCTTTCGTATCTTTAGATTCTTTTTCTTTTGATGTATCCGTTTTTTCTTCTTTATTTTCTTTTTGTGAATCTTTTTTCTCTTCCTTATTTTCTTTTGTCACATTCTTTTTTTGTTCGGTAGTTGCTTTATCACTTTGACCACAACCAGTTATCATAAGAGCTGTAACCATCGCAACAGAAAATAAAGACATTAATTTTTTTGACATTCCTCTTCCCCCTGTTTTTCCTCTATTAAACTTTTAATCTACACTATCAGATGATTGGATATATCCCCCTCCCTATAAGCCCTAAGTTTTATTATAGAGAAAGAATTTTCATTTTACTACCTTTTTCCTGTGTTTTACAGTATCCAAATCCCTTATGATTTTGTATAAAAAAGTTAAAATGTATGTGCTATCTGTTTTTGAACTACTCACTACTTAACATCCTCACGGACTGTTTGAAGTGGGAGATTCCTAAGTACGGATATTGAGTGATAATAAAGTTGTTTAATTTCAGAAAGTGAATCATCAATAATAGCCACTTTTTTAAACTCCAAAGTGAATCATATATTTATTCTCTTCTTTTGCTTGAATAATTTTTTTAGCTAATTCGTTAAGATCAGCAGATTGCTTCATACCTTTGTAAGATATAACCACATCTAAGAATTGAGATAATGATTCAGGTGGAATAATCGTAATACCATAATACGCTAAACCGTATTCGGAACGTTTTAACGAATGAAAATACGTTTTCATTGTTGATAAGGATTTAAGTAAATTGCTGATAATATCATCATTTATACAAATACAGTTATGTACATCTGGAGTGTAACTCTTGTAAGTCTTTTGATTATTAATGTCATTAATTATGCCAAATTCGTGATTTAAAGCCATAAATTCAAATCCCCTTTTAATAATTTACTTGACTAACCAAATATCGAAATATTCTTATTTTTATTATACCGAGAATCATTAAAAGATGGAGTGGGTTCTAATTTTTACCCCGTTTTTTTAAACAACTTTATTGAAAATTAAACAACTTTATTATTCCTAAACATCATAGAATTGAAGAAAAACTATGTTTTTTAAACATCTTTAATAACCATCTAGCAAAGTGATTGCTAGATGGTTATTGTATTTCTAAGAAAAAAATTAAACAAGTTTATAATCTCTATACATTAATCAAATTGAATTTTCGGGTATTTAAAATTAAAAATACTAAAGGGGGATTTAATTATGAGTAATATTGGTAACAAACAAGTTAAGAAGTGGATTTTTCGCAACGCCGGAGCTACAAGGAAAATATCTAATAGAACGTTCACTTTAGAGGAACTTCAAAAAAATATTTGAATGGCATGAAAAAAACAATGGGGAGTTTGAAACTAATGCCTTATGATGGTTGTACCATTATGGATTACTATGTGCAATTCTAGCATAGAAAAGGAGTAAATATTTATTAGAAGGTGAATTTATGTGGAGAGAGAAAGTTAGTCAGATTTCCAAAATAAGAGAGAAACGAAATCGTAAACTCAATTTACCTACCAATGAAAACGAGTTATCGAGATTTCGTAAATCTGTAGTAGAAAAATTTGGTGAAGAGATACTGCCACAGCAGTACTATGAATTTTTACAAACAGTTAATGGAATTGAATTTAATGGACTTAAAATGTATGGGATTGATCAAAAGTTTTTGGATTCTGAGCCGATAAATCAGGTAGATTGTTTTTTTGCTGCCAATGAAACATGGGAGTCAATTAAAGGCGAAGATGAGCTGGTTTTTTTGGGAGATTCAGATATAGCTTGGTATTGTTATAATGTTTCTAAGAAAAGTTTTGTTGAACTAGATAAGCCTTCAGGTGAGCATATGGAAACTTTTTGCGATTTTGATACTATGCTTGAATCTGCTTTCTCTACAGCACTTAGTTAAAGGTACAAGTCGTTGGCAACTATTGTTGGAGCACACAAAGCCTGATCAATCACTAACTGTTTAAACTAGATAAAGATAGTGTAGGGGGATTCTATGGATAGTAAGGAAAAAGCAGTGAAAATCTATGATTTAATTAAGAATGGTGATATAGAACAAGCGAAAGGGATAATTATTACTGATAAAGATTTGCTTGATGTTGTAACGCCTTTTGGAACGTGGCTACATGTTGCGGCTAGAGCTGGTAAACTGGAAATGATAAAATTTCTAGTTGACTCTGGTATGGATATTAACATAAACGAAGGTGTACCAAAGTCTGTGCCTATTGCACATGCAGCTAGTGAAGGTGAAATTAGTATTGTAGAGTACTTATTTGATAATGGTGCAGTATTAGATGTTAGTGACCCAAATAGAAATCCTCTATTCTCAGCGATTTATGGTAGGCACTTTGATATTGTAAAGTATCTTGTTCAGAATGGTATTGATATTACTGTTAAGTATACAGGGGATACTATGAAAGATATGTGGGCTTATGAATTTACTATTGAAAGAGGGTAAACAGAAATTGCTGAATATTTAAAAATGAGTACTTGAAGTGGTAACCATATCTTGATGCAGTAGAAAAGTATGGGACTCCAAAATATAATAAATGTTTCGGGTATGTACCTCTTCTTGGACTAGGTGGATCAGAAAAAGTGGAAAACTTACAACAAATAAAACTTATTGAACATATTAATTTAATTACTCAATTCATGGGACCAATTGAATAGAGATTTAAATGTAATAGTATGAAAAAGTAATATTCTATAATATCTAACTTGATTAATTCATTTAAAAGGAGTAGTTTATATGGATTGCAAATTTGAGATTAAGAGATTATATAGTTGTAGGTTTCTAACAAATCAATCGGAATGTGAAGAGTTTGACAATGCATTAGAAAACTTAGCAGATTGTGATGATGAAAAACTTATTAAAGAGTTGTGTCTGGTATTTGAGGATGAAACACAAGAGGAAGAAGTTATGTTTGGCCTAGTTCATTTAATTGAAGATTTTGAGGTGGGAAAATATTTAACGGAGATGCCTAAAGCTTTACCAAAAATGGTTGAGAATGCAAAAGAATGGGCAATGCTACTAAACAAAAGAATTTTAAATAATGATTTGTATAGAATTGAGTATGCTAAAATTCTTGTAGGAATGAATAATGATATAAAATTAACAGTAATCAATTTGCTCAATGAAATTATTGCTGATAATCCTAAGAAATTTGAGAGCGCTGCCAATGAGGTTCTTAGTAAATTAAAAGATGCTGATCAAAAATAAATAATGATGAGAAATGGGTACATGGATGTGAAAAATTCATGTATACCAGGTTTATGGAAAAATAAACGGGGATTATTGGGCTAACATTTGATTGTGCATGGGACATAGAAAATGGATTAGGTATTCGTTTAATAAATGAAGAAGTAGCTAGGATAGGTTACCAAGATGTTGCGATTTAAATAGCAATTGAAAAATGGGACTCTATTAAGAGAAAGAGAATAGTTAAGAATAAAAATACACCTACTATATAGGTGTATTTTTATTCTTGAAAACCACACATGTATTGGAGATTTTTCTCGAGTACAGTGTATTACATTAGAAATCATGCGTATACATAGGTTTGGGCACATAGAATGATTTTCTATAAAAATAAGTACAGGATAAATTTAAAATCTAAGTAGATTGCCCTTTGGTTAACTTAGATACCTTCCACCAGGTTCACTATTACTTTCAGTCCTATTGTAACGAATTCTACAATAGATGGTAGAACGTATATTTGGTATAATCAAAACATACTATTTGAAACGATGTACATGAGTTATGAAATTCATGTAATAAGGTAAGGACTACATAACAATAACTAGATTTTAAAGTTCTAGTACATATAGGCTTCAGTTAGTGTTATACAAATCCACCATTAGAAAGGAAAAGATGTAATGAATCAAATTGCATTTGAAGATTTATTTGAAGAAGAAAAAGTGGAGGTAGCTGAGATACCAGTACCTTTATCGCCATTGCAAAAAGATATTTTGGGATTACTTAATTCCGAAGAAATAAGTGCATTGGAGCTATGCGAACAATTAATACGATCTGGTAAAATACCAGATGAAAGATTCACAACTGATAAGCCCAAAGCATATGGACAAGTATGCTTAATATTAGAAGGTTTTGTTACGGAAGGGAAACTTACTTTTATCAAAAATGATGAGAAAAGAGATAGGGTATATAAAATGAAAGAAGAAGTTTCTAACACATAAGATGTACAAATCATAGTAATGAAATAAGGAAGTCCTCATATTTATGTCGTAAGCTTTTTTAAGTTATTTTCACATAAACGTGAGGACTTCTTTGCAGAGGGACACAAACTAAAATACTGATGTAGTTTTTACTTTTTGAAAATATACAAGTTACTAGGAATGTTAAGTTATTTACGAAATTGAACACTTGCGACAGTTACAGCAAAGTCATAGCGTAGTTTGCTGCTAAATATAAAGATATTGAATTAGAAGTCATAATACTCAAATGGCCATTTAGTATTAAGGGGAGGATATAAATGAAACCTAATTATTTTTCAATTGCAATGTATCCCACAGTATCTTTTAATCAGGAAGAGATACTAGGGCGTATTTTGGATGTGTTTGAGTCAAATGAAAAAGTTGCTCCTACTCATTGGAGCAACTGTGAAACGGTACGGGTAGAATATAATCGTGAGGAAATTATTGAAAAAGTGATTTCGGAGCGTAGGGTATCTGAAGTTCACCTCTATCGTGATAAATCTGTTAACTATAGAGGGAGTTTTGAAGTTAATTTGAGCCATGGCTCATTTTTAGAGTTTGAGTTTCATAAATCTATACCCCAAAAATTGTGGCCGGATTTTTTTGAGTTATCCGACCAAATCGCAGAAATCGTGAAACCAAGTTATGGAGTGGCGCATATGTTTTGGCCAGTATCCTATCCGTGGAATACCGAACGTGAACGCTTACATAAGTGGATGAATATGTGTTCTCAACCTGTACCAGTTAGGTTTCTTCCTAACGGTCCCTTGGGGGTAGGAACTAGAACATATTTTAGTAGTCATGTTTTGGACATGTTTGATAAGGAATTATTACTAAATAGTCCAGCTGTGGTATCAGAACTAAATTGGGGTGGCATGTGCATAGATCTTTTAAAGAACCCATTAGAAGCTGATATTGATACATTGCTTGATAGTTGGTTACATGTAATGAAATATTTGGAACCAGCTCAAGTAATGGCTATACCAAGTTTTGGTGATAATGGAAGGGGAGTATTCTTCTCTCCTAATGTTGCTTGGAAGGACCATCTGAAAAGCTAAATGAAAGGAGGTAGTAATAATGAACGAGAAGAATAATGATAGAATAAGAGTCATGGAAATATTAAATCGATCTCAATACAATGATGAGGTTATAGATCAGTTAGATATGAGTGATTTGGACCTTACTTTTTCAGACCTGTCAGAGGTAATGGGAGATCGTATTATGGCAAAACGGGTCATGT
>NZ_JBFTMC010000166.1:0-6807 GCF_056396765.1 Bacillus sp. 05T22 | reverse complement strand
GTGATACCCCAATCAAAAAAACACGTGTAAGTACAACGGATCCTGATAGTGGCTTTTTAATGAGAGATGGAAAACCAAATGGTTTTCATTTCTTAGACCATAGAACAACTGACGCAAAATATAATATTATTACAGACACTTTTATTACGGCTGGAAATGTAGCGGATGCCAAAGAACTACATGGCTATCGATACGCGCTCGTTTTCAAGGGCTGAAGTCTGTCCAAATGCAGGCTTAACTCACCGCAACCTGCCAAAATATGAAAAAAATAGCCCTTCACCTGCCAAAAAAGGGTCAGGTGAAGGGCTATTTTTCTTATTTCTATCATTTTTTAGTGTTTTTCACTCATTGGAAATTCAATTTTTACCTACTGAAACTTTCATGTTCATTAGCTTTTCCGCACATCGAAAAATGCTGGAGAATTTCCCTTTTCCATTATAGCAATAAAACCAGCTTATATCATATGAAATATTGCATACGGGAATATATTGATATAATGTTATGCGCTCACTATAATAAGAGTATAAAGATTTACAACATCTTAATACTCAAAAAAAAAGGAGGAAATAATATGGCAATCGCAATGGCAGTTTTAAAATTTCTAGGTGGAATCATCCCATTCGTACAAGAACTTTTAAAAGCAGTAATGTAAGTTCATTATCTTACTATACAAAATAAGAGGAGGAAATAACATGGCAATCGCAATGGCAGTTTTAAAATTTTTAGGTGGAATCATCCCATTCGTACAAGAACTTTTAAAAGCAGTAATGTAAATTCATTATTCCGAAATTGCAATTATATGTAAAAAAATATCATACAAATGATCTGTATATCAAGAATGAATTGATGTGCAGATCATTTGTGTGAGCAAACTTTTAACAAGAAAAAGAATCCCAGAGAAATCATAAGGGATTCTTTTTCTTTATGTAGGGGTTCAGGCGGATACGTGTAAAATTAGGTCATAGAAATACATTTTTTACTAATAGTTATTTGTCGAGGATATTTGTAACATAAACGTTCATATTCTAACCGTTGAACTAGCGTAATCAACCCATAAGTTTGAACCAGTCTTTTCATAAAAGCATATGTCGCTTGTGTATCTCTCTTTTTACGCAGTTGAATATCAAACGTTTGTCCCTCTTTGTCAATGGCGCGATATAAATAGCACCACTTTTCGCTTCCTCAATTGAGTAATAAAAAATGATTCAATGTGTTTTCATATTATATAATTTTTAAGTTCTTCCCAAGCTGCATGTACAATGAATTCCACTTCTTCTTCTGAAGAATAGGTTCCAATGTTTAGATACGTTATTTTATCTAAATAACAAGACAATCTCTCTTTTCTAAATGCATCCTTCATATCATTTTTTATAACTAAATGTAAATTCCACTGTTCATTCCCAGCGTTTTCAATGAGATAATCTGAAGGATGAATCTCTTTATCTTCGAAACCTGATTGATTCGCTTCCATCAATTTCATATCTATTTTCTCCTTCAAATGCATTTATTTTTATCGTTGCAGTTCCATTTCTTTATATACAATAACAACATTACTCATTAAATATAATATTGTTATACATTCGTTACTATCTAAATACATGACAAAAAGCTTACAAATGTGTAAGGAAACGAAGCGTTTATGCCGCGAAATGTTGGTGCTACCCCATGCCCATCAAGCTAATATTCTGAAGTGTCCCCAAAACGAAAATTTTATTATTTTACAGTTATTTATGAGAATTCAACTCATTTTCTTCGTTCTGGGGAACTACCAATTTCTTAAGTTGATAGTAGCTATGCAATATTTATACGGGAAATAAGAACAATTCTGAGAAAACATACGTAATAAAACAAGAATGTATATATTCTTGCATAAATCTTTTAAAAGAGAAATAGGTCTAATCCTTGATGAATATAGAGCTAGTCTCTGTGTTTACTGCGTATAATGATGCGTTATGTTAACTTCACATGTATAGAATATACAAAAGAAAAAGTGAAGAAATGTAGAATACCTCACTATTTATAATGGTGAAATTTGTTACATATGGAGAGGAGAGAGATTTTATGATGATCTGGATACCAATAGTTACAGGAATTATAATTGGTTTGGCGATTTTAGGAATCACCTTTTTACTTAAAAAGATGTTTAAATCAAAAGTGATTTTATTTTTACCTGCAATTTTATCCATGTTAGGTTCAACCTATTCGATATATTATGGTTTAGTAGTAATTAGGGGGCTTGAAGGCGTAGCATATTTATTTATAGTTTTTCCAGTTTATTTATGTGCGATAGGTGCAATTGTTTATGCTACCAAAAACAAAAACACCTAATTCAAGAATTACTTCCGATAACACTGATTATGTGAATGGAAAGTCCCTTCAGTACTTGAAGGGACTTTTAAAGGTTTTGTGATACTTTATGTTAGCAAAAAGTGCTTTCATGTGCAGAAAACACCTTTTCAGTCTACAACTATTATTTAACAGTCTAATACTTTTTTCTATAGTCTAAAACATTTTTTAATGAGACAGAAAGAACTAGCAAAATATATAAATTACTACAACAACAAACGAATTAAAGCAAAACTAAAAGGCATGAGCCCTCGTACAATACCGAACTCATGCCCCAAAATCCGCTTAATGAAATAACATGTCTAACTTTGTGGGGTCACTTCAAAGGAACGAGGGATTTTTTTCTGTTTTATCTTTTTATCAGAACCACATTAAATAAAGAGCTTTCTACTAATAAACTTATTCATAACGAAGGGCTTCAATTGGATCTAATTTTGCTGCTTTGTTCGCTGGAATCAACCCGAAAATAATACCAAGTGTCATAGAGAATAACACACCACCAACGACTACTTGCCATGAAACAAGTGGTGGCCATTTTGCAAATGTTGACACAATATATGCACCGCCATACCCAAGGCCAATTCCAATTAGTCCTCCAAGAAGCGTTAACATAACAGCTTCAATTAAGAACTGTAGTAAGATTTTACTACGCGTTGCTCCAAGTGCTTTACGTACCCCAATCTCACGAGTACGCTCTGTTACAGATACAAGCATAATGTTCATAACACCGATACCACCAACGACTAGTGAGATACCAGCAATACCACCGATAATCATCGTCATGATATTTGTCATTTTAGAAATACCCTCTTGAATTTCTTTTAAGTTTAGTACCTCATATTTACCTGTAAACTCACTTGGCTTACGACTATTTAATACATCAGCTGCTTTCTTTCCAGCAGCATCTAAATTATCGACTTTTTTCGCTTGAACAGAAATACTTTGAATTTCATCTGTTCCATACAACGTTGGCCATAACGTTAATGAAATTAACGCCTCGGAATCTCCCATTCCCATAAATCCACCTGTCGCTTCATATACACCAATGATTTGCATTGGCTGGCCTTTCATTTCGATGATTTTTCCAATGGGATTCTCTTTTTCAAATATCTTTTTTTCTAAACCAGTGCTAATCATGACAACATTATTTCCTTGTTCAATATCTGTATCATTTAAAGAACGACCTTTTTTTACCTTAACTTTATTTACAGCAAAGTATTCATCGTCTAGCCCTTTTATATTTACCATTTCTTTTTTATCATTAACATCAAGTGTTTCCATATTTGAATTTGTCTTAATTACATGTGCAATCTCTGGAATCTTCTTAATTTCAAAAATATCTTCTTCCGTCAATTTCGGTTGTCCTATTGATTCCATACCGGATGGATCATTCATGTCGGCCTTATAATGAATAGAAATCACACCATTTCCAGAACCAACAAATTGTGATTTTAATGCAGCTTCCCCGCCCTGCCCAATCGCAACAACGGTAATAATAGAACCTACACCGATAATAATCCCAAGCATTGTAAGGGCTGAGCGCAGCTTATGAGCTAGAATAGAAGATAGGGCAATTTTGATACTATCTAGTAAACTCATACCGCACACCTTCTGTCTTCTGTAATTTTCCCATCTCTTAACACAATACGGCGTGAAGAATATGCAGCAACTTCCTCTTCATGCGTAACCATAACAATCGTCGTACCTTCTGCATTTAACTTTGTAAAAATATCCATAACTTGTTCCCCTGACTTCGTATCAAGAGCACCAGTTGGCTCATCGGCCATAATAAACGTTGGATCATTCGCAATGGAACGTGCGATAGCAACACGCTGCTTTTGCCCACCTGAAAGTTCGCTTGGCAAGTGATGCACGCGGTCGGATAATCCGACTTTCCCAAGTGCTTCAAGAGCTCTCTCGCGGCGCTCTGCTTTCTTTACACCACCATATATAAGTGGAAGTTCTACATTTTCTACTGCTGAAAGACGTGGCAATAAGTTGAAATGCTGGAATACAAAGCCGATATATTCATTACGAATGAGTGCAAGTTTTGACTCGTCTGCTGTTAAGATATTCACAGCGTTCAATATGTATTCACCCTCTGTTGGACGATCTAAGCAACCGATAATATTCATAAGTGTTGATTTTCCTGAACCAGAAGGCCCCATAATCGACACAAATTCACCACTTTGAATTGTCAAGCTAATGCCATGTAAAATCGGTACCGCAAGCTGCCCTTGATAATATGTTTTATGAATGTTATTTAACGTAATCATTTTTCTTTCACTTCCATTCCGTCATACACGTTGTCGGAAGGATTTTTAACCACCTTTTGCCCCACTGTTACGCCTTCAAGAACTTCTATCCAGTCTCCATCAGTAGAACCTTTTTTCACATTTTGTTTACGAAGCTTTCCTTTTTCTTCTACATAAACAAATGCATCTTCGCCTTTTTCTACAATGCTCTTGCTAGGAACAGCAATCATATTCTTGTTTTCTAAACTGACTTGTAAGGATACATGATAGCCTGGAGACAATCCTTCTTGTCCATCTAAACTAGCTTTATATGTATACTGAGACATATTTTGTGTTACTTCACCGCCTGCGCCAGCTGCTGCCATTTCTGCACTCGTTGGGAACTCACTTACTTCTATGATCTTCCCTGTCCACTTCTTCTTACTATTCGTTTTTGTAGTTACAGTGAATGTTTGATCTTTTTGAATTTTTGATTTTTGAATTTCTGTTAATGTCCCTTGAATTTGGAATGGATCTTTAGAAGCAATTTGTAAGAATGCTTTTCCTTGTCCGCCCATTGCTTGCGCTGAGCTTTGTGCTGCATCTTTATCTAGCTTTTGTACAACACCCGAAAAATTACTATAAATAGTAAGTTCATTTTGTTTTTTCTTTAACTGCTCTGTTTGTAATTGACCTTTTTCTTTCTCTAGGCCAGTTGTTTTTTGCTGCATCTCTAATTCACTTACTTGTTCTTCTAAAGGGTCTGTTACTTCTTTGCCAGCACCGCTATCTTTTGCTTTCTTAATCTCTTTATTTAGTGACTCTATTTTCTTTTCCCCTTGATCATAGCGCATACTTGCCATTTTTTGATCAAGCTCAGCCTGCTTCAATTGTAGATTAATTTCTTCATTATCATAGGAGAATAATTTCGTTCCTTTTTCTACTTCTTGCCCTTCTTTCACCACAATATCCTTTACTTTTCCTTTTGTCGGTTCTGCATAGAAGCTCTCAATATTCCCAGGCTTTACTTGTCCCGAAATCAATTTTGTATTATTAAGTTTACGTTCTGTTACTTTTTCGAAGCTAACAGCATCTGCCTTTGCCTCACCTTTTTTCTTACCTTGCATCACAAAAATATTGATGGCTGCAATGACAATAATTAATGCAATAACCCCAATGATAATCCATTTCTTCTTCTTTTTCTTTGGAGTACGAACGATATTTGGTAACATAATTTATCTCCTTTTTTATTAGTCTATATTTTTATCGTAAATTATTAATATAACATGAAGTAAATATAAGCACATTATGTAATATTGCATAATATGGGTTCTGGTGCAAAATTGTTAGTTAGAAACATACRAAAAAGCCAAGGCTTTCTTGAAAAAGCGCTTGGCTGCTTGTGTATCTCTTGATTTACTTAGGTAAAAATCAATGGTATTTCCTTCTGAATCGACTGCACGATATAAGTACATCCATTGATCTTTTACTTTCATATAGGTTTCATCGACTCTCCACGAGTCATTTGTTGATTTAAGATGATGTCGTACTTTCTCTTCTAATTGAGGTCCATATTGATGAACCCAGCGCATAATCGTTGTGTGAGTAATTGATAATCCTCTTTCCTCCATCATTTCCACCAGGTTACGGAAGCTCAAATTGTACCGTAGATACCACCTTACTGTTAATAAGATTATTTCAGGCTGATAATGCTTCCATTTAAACAAATTTTCCTTTTCCCTACTGATCACGCACCTTTTTTAGAGTCATACTATCAGTATGTCCAAGATTAGGAGATTACTTGCAAGAGTCTTGGGATTTTTGTACCCGAACCCTTTTTCTTGTTTAAAGTTTGCTCACACAAATGATCTGCACATCAATTCATTCTTGATATGCAGATCATTTGTATGATAATTTTTAAAAATAAGTGCGGATAATTATATTACATAAATGCTTTTAGAAGTGTTGCTACTAATGGAATTACTCCACCTAAGAATGATAAAACTGCCATTGCGATTGCCATATTATTTCCTCCTCTTATTTTGYATAGTAAGATAACGAACTTACATTACTGCTTTTAAAAGTTCTGCTACGAAYGGGATGATTCCACCTACAAATTTTAAAACTGCCATTGCGATTGCCATATTATTTCCTCCTCTTTTTTGTATAGTAAGATAATGAACTTACATTACTGCTTTTAAAAGTTCTGCTACGAATGGGATGATTC
>NZ_JBFTMC010000165.1:0-6828 GCF_056396765.1 Bacillus sp. 05T22 | reverse complement strand
CTATTACACTTCTGAAGAAATGACTAAGTAATTACGAAAGAAAATCATTAAAATAGAAAAAGTGCCTCTGAAAGAATATATTTCAGAGGCACTTCTTCTATTTTAGTATGCTTCTAAAAACTCAGTAACTTGCTCTTCTGTTTTTGCGTTCGCACTATGTAAATGACCAAGTTTTTCACCATTTTGATACACTAATAAGCTAGGAATTCCCATTACTTGATACTCTTCTGCAATACTTGGGAACTCATCTTTATTAATAGAATACCATTCGAATTTCTGGAACTCTTCCATTACATCTCCGATAAAGTTGTCCATACGTACACAATCTGGGCACCATGTAGTGAAGAACTTAACTACTACCGGCTCCTCGCTTGCGATAATGTCCTTGAATTCCTTTTCAGACTTGATTTCTTTCATGTTTTTCGCTCCCTTTACAATTGTTTTATTTTGTATTTTTTTAGGTGGTAATTTCATTAAAAAATCGAAACTTCTAACGAATTTCTAACGAACGGTTTTATTTCCGAACAATTCGTTTGCAAATTGGTCCACCGCAGTTTCTTGAAGTCCTGGTACGACATGTGAGTAGGTGTTTAATGTGATGCCTACTCTTTTATGTTCTAAACGTTCACTTACAATCTTCGGATGAATACCTTGTTTCAACATTAGAGTTGCATGARTATGCCTTAGATCWTGGAACCGAATATCAGGAACCTCACTTTTCTTTATAAGCTTTTTCCAGAGCTGTGTCAAACTTCTGAAATTGCAAGGATTTCCGTTAATGGTAGGGCAGACTAAATCATRGTCGTTATATTCACTTCCGTGCCGTTCTTTTTCTACATTTATTCGTTCATGATGTTCTTCTTTCAAAATCAATGTCTTTCCATTGTAGACCTAGTATTTCACCTTTACGCATTCCACAAGTGATTGCAAGAAGATAAGCTACATAATAACGACTATCCTGAGCATTTTTTAAAAAACGCAGTACATCTTCCTCAGACCAAGTGTTTACTGTTTTTTCTACCCCTTTAGGTGGACTTACAACATCCGCAACATTTTTTTAAACAATTTTATGTCTCATTGCATAAGAAAGGGCAGTACGAATAATCTGATGTATACTTCGTACCGTAGTGGGCTTCATACTTTCTGATAGATCACTATAAAATTTTTCAAGATCTATACCCTTTAATTTTTGCATTGGAATGTTACTGAGTTTTGGTATATTACGATTATTAATATGTTTACTAGAGTTATAGTACGTGGTTTCTCTAAGATTTATCTTCCTAGCTTCAAGATATTGAATAAAGAATTCACGTACTCTCATTTTTGTGGGCTCGATATACGAGCCTTCTTCTATTTCTACGATTCTTTTAGCCATATCGGTTTGTGCTTCTTTTTTCGTTTTATATCCTGAAAACCATTTCTGGCGTCTTTTGCCCGTTTCAGGATCGGGACCAATGTCTACTATTATTGTCCATTTGTAACTTTCTCTTCACTTACTCCAAGCCAGGTAACATGGTTCATTGAAATATCCAATCCTAAAGAAGACTTGTTCTTCAAAAAGTTCTTTTCTTGCCCTCAGAATCTAGCAAAATAGTTAGTCAATAAATTTTTTCTCTGAATCTAAAAATTTATAAAACCTATTTAGTAAATCTTTCTTCGTAGTTGGGGTATCTTGGGGCATATAAGTAATAAAACTTGTCATATCTTCAGGATAATCATGTCTATCATAAAACTCTGCAATTCTATTTAATAGTTCATCTTCATCAGTAATCTTTTCTTTTAACTTAGATAAGTAAACAAATCTTGGTTTCCTATTCTCATTCTGTAATTCTTCACTATTTTCTTCTAAATTAGGAAAATAGGAATCTTTAATTTCAAACAAAATTTTATCTAAATCATTAGAATCTATTCCCCAAGCTAGTTCATTAACAAAAGCATCATCATCACCAGCTTCCATTAGTTCCACCGCATAAACAGAAATGACATTCGGTTCAAAATATTTTTTATTTACACCAGTATAAATAGTTTTCCAATCATACTTAAGACCTTTGTCCTTAAAATCTATTAAATCCATATAATTCTCCTTTTACTTTTTTGGAACTTGATTTGGTTTCCCTGTAACAATTCCATTTTCAATAAATCTTCTATGACTTACTTTTGATTTAATTGATTGATTTGTTTTTCGATATCTTGACTCATTTTTTTCCTCCTACCGTTTTACCTTTACGTAGGTTGTCACATTAGCGAAAAGTGTTGTGAAGTTCGTTATCCATTCTCTCGAACTCTTTGGCTACCGAATGAATATTATCGACCGCTTGTTGAAAGGCGGCACAAAAATGTTTCGTTAAATCTAAAGCTTGTTGGTTCGCTTCTTGTGCTTTGGAATTAACAGATAGCGTAGTACGCGTCGCCTTTGTTATAGAACGATTTATCGCACTTTGGATCGTATTCGAAGCTGCTCTCATCTGCGTAGCGATTTGTTGTGCCTCTTGAAAATTACTTTGAAATTGTCCCATCGCATAAACCCTTTCTATATTTCTATGAACGTATTAAGGAAGGGGAGTGCCTAGTATGTATGTCTATTATCCTAATGTTCTTCATAGGAACACTCCTGGGAAAATATTGCGAATTTAATTATAGCAATAATTGGCTATGTTTTCCTTGGAAAATTCCTTTTTATAACATGTGTGTTTTTACAGTCTTCAGTCGGTGGGGGAGAGTTCATAATGAGAGAAAGGGCTTTGCCAGGAATGAAATGATAGATAAAGAGATTAGATATGGCTTAAATAGTAGAGGTGGGTATAGTATTTATAATCGATGCAAAGGTAACTATTAATGGTTCACCACAATACAAAGTACACAACAGTAAGGGCAAAACATACTATGTTACTGCAAACGAAGCCTATGTAAACGTCTATTAACCTAGCAACGGCATGAAAAAGAAACCGATTCCTATTAAAGAGTCGGTTTCTTAGAATTATTATGCCAAATGTTTAATGATTATAAATATTACACGATAAACTCAAAATTTTCCGGAAAGTCAATGTTATTCATATTTTCTATACCACCATTTTCTAGTACATGAGTATATACTTTATGAACACATTTATACAACAGAGAAATATGTTTCTCCGGTATATCATCTAGTAAAACAAATGCTTCATCGGGGTTAGTTTCATTCTTTAAAACTTTAAAATTCCATCTGCTATAACGATCTGGATAATTCTTACAAGATTCAATATGTGGGCCAAAACTATAAATTACACTTTCTTTATCTTCATTTTCTTTAGTTACTACAATTGTTGGATATCTTCCCATTGTTTTTAACACTCCTTAATCAAATGCTTTATCAAGAGGAATTTTTAAATGCTCATCAAAAGGTACCATAGGTTCAGTTTCTGGGGACTCCCATGGTCTTCCAGAATCAACTGTTCTATCATGCGCTGTTCTATAATTAGTTTTAAAAATTCCTTCAAATCGAGATTCAAAGTATTCATGTTTAGGTAATTCTATGTCATTTTCATGATGAATACCTTTTTCTAACCGTTGCCAAGCTCTTGCAATTCCAAAATCAGGGTCAAACCTATCTAATCCTCGATCAAGATCATGTTCTTTCATAAAAGATGTTCTTTAATACGATTGATTCTTGCTTCTTTCCAACCGGTATTTTTAACAATTCCTGAAACATCAGAAGTTGAAGCTCTAATTTCATTATACATTTTTTCTACATGCACAAGTCCGTCATCATATTGGGTTATATAACTTCTTGCCCCAGACTCAAGTAATTTTGCATCCTCAACAACTTTTGCTTCCTTATCATCAGCGAATCCGAATCATGCTCATTTCTATCTCATCGATTTGAAGGAAGAAGGGCTAGAATTTAGCGAATACAAGAAATTACAACAAGTCGAATCCATTGCGGAAACACCTGAACAAGCTCATGCTATGCTGATAAAAGTTATGGAGAAGATGAGTGAGCATGGTAAATATATGAAAGAACGAGGAATCAAGAACATTGTCCATACAAAAGAAAAAGACCGGTATTTCATTGTAGTAGACGAAGGAGCAGTACTTGCGCCTTCAAAAGGGTTACCAAGAGGACAAAACCAAATGTTAGAGAAATGTCAATATATGCTCAGTCATATCGCACGAGTTGGGGGAGCACTTGGTTTCCGCATCGTCTTTTGTACACAATATCCAACTGGTGATACATTACCGAGAGTTGTAAAACAAATGGCCAATGCTAAGTTGGGATTCCGTTTGCCTACACCTACAGCGTCAGAAGTTGTAATTGATCAGTCCGGATTAGAGCATTTACCATCCATTCCAGGAAGAGCTATATATATGAAGGTCTATGTGATTCAAAATATATAAGAGTGTAGCAAAAAAAAACCGCCCCTCTATTTATAAGTAGAGGGGTGGGGGTTACGAGGGATAAACATCTTCAAATTTAATCCCAACAAGCATATGTTTCATCATTATAAGGCATTGTGCACTATCATTAACTGTGAAAGAACAAACTTCCTGTTTAGTTTTTTTTACAACCAAAACATCAAAACTAATGGCTAAAACGTCTGTAAGATAGTCTTTGTCCTGAGTATCTATAGCGATTAAAATATTATAAGTATATCTTGGAAAAACACTTCCAGTGTTATACCAGAAGATCCATGGTTCAGCATCTTGCTTATTTAAATTAATAAACATGTTAGTAATAGCATCGGTCACCTGACTTACAATATCTTGGTTTATACTTTCTCCCCAATGATAAGTAGGAAATGCTAAAATATCTTTAATAATCAGATTACTAATTTTCTCAATCAATTCTGAAATTTGAAGTGCTTCTCCTCCGATGATTGCTTCCTGTGACGACTTCAAAAAGTTTATATCACGATTTGATTCTAGCACGTTGACTAGAGTGCGAGGATCAGTGAAATCATTAAAATCCATATCCAATTCTTCAAAGAATTTCTTTAATTTAAGAACTTGTCCCAAATGTTCTTGTTTCACAGTAAACACATTATGAAAGTGATTATTCCCCATTTTTCAACAGTCCCTCCTATATAGAGCATAAGACAGATATATGATGGGAATTCCAATATATAACTATTTTTTGTTTTAAAATGTGGTATTGTACCTTTTCGAAAATAAGTTGTCCTAAAGTCTTGAAGAATAAGATTGTTTAGGTTCATTTTTTTGTTCACTGTAGTTTGAATAAACAGTGAACAATTTCGTACGTTAAGGATGTTATATAGACAGTATCTAATGCTTGTTATAGTACTTTGTTTTTAAGTAATGGGTTTGGAAACTAATTTTTGATCATATTTCTGTTAGTTTCGTTAAAAATAAATAGAGTTTCTTATAGGACGTTGTCCACTATGGACAAACTATATAGGGGAATAAATAGATAAATGGAAGAATAAATATAATAATATGTTCTTAAGTGAATAGTTATTTTCATAATTGGTACAAATTTATATTTGGAGGCGTATTATGAAAAAGAAACTAATTGCTATATCAGTTGGTTATATTTTAATCTTAAGTGCATGTGGAAATAATAATGAATCTAGTAAAAATGGGTATAGGTTTAATGGTACCTGGGAATTGATAGACAAGGCTAATACAAAATGTCCATCTACAATCGTGTTTTCAGGGAAAGATAAGATGGTATGGAAAGGACTCACTAAAGAAGGAGATAAGAAAACTGCGGAGTTACAATATACAAGAATATTTGAGGATGAATTCCAAGTAAAACTTACTGATCTTAAGATTAATGGAAAAACAACAGAAAGCAGTGAAGAAGAAAAAACTACTGTTAAAATGATAAGAGATAATAATAGGTTACGCCTTGTGAATAATGGTAATTCTTGTACTTATTCATTAAAGTAATTATTTATTTTAGATATCATTTTATTGATAATGCGTTTAAAAGTACTCTTTAATGAGTGCTTTTTTTATTGGATAAATTGGACTTCTAAAAAGATATGCTCGACTTTGAGCTTATAAAGCACAGTGGAAGGGGATCGCGAAAAGCGAGTCCCTTCTTGGGGCAGCGCCACATCACCATCAAGTTAAGATTTTGAAGTATCTCCAAAACGAAAAAAGAATTTATTACGTAGCCATAAACATAGGTAATAATGTTTTTATTTATTAGGGAGTTCAGATAAAATACTCCAAATAAGGATATTATATTATGAAATTTTTAAAATCCCATAATTTAATTGATGATTTGCGTCATAATGGCAGTGAGAGTGATGAGTAATAGAAGAAATACAATGGAGGTTTTTAGTAGAAGAAATATAAAAAAGTGCTAACAAGTTTGCAAACAGGATTGCAAACAAAAATGCAAACTAAACGAATACTTCTTAGTAATGGTAAGAGGTAAATGGTCGCTGATATGTCCTCTAAACCCTTATATTATAACGTTTGTTAACGATGTATACTCATGCATAAAACTGACTACTTCACCCGTACACAATCTGGGAACCATGTAGTGAAGAACTTAACTACTACTGGCTCCTCGCTTGCGATAATGTCTTTCAATTCCTTTTCAGACTTGATTTCTTTCATGTTTTTCGCTCCCTTTACAATTGTTTTATTTTGTATTTTTTCAGGTGGTAATTTCATTGAAAAATCGAAACTTCTAACGAACGGTTTTATTTCCGAACAATTCGTTTGCAAATTGGTCCACCGCAGTTTCTTGAAGTCCTGGTACGACATGTGAGTAGGTGTCTAATGTGATGCCTACTCTTTTATGTCCTAAACGTTCACTTACAATCTTCGGATGAATACCTTGTTTCAACATTAGAGTTGCATGAGTATGCCTTAGAT
>NZ_JBFTMC010000164.1:0-6904 GCF_056396765.1 Bacillus sp. 05T22 | reverse complement strand
CCTATCTGCATTGTTCCATCTTCATTGAAGTAATATGTTTGTCCCTTGATAGTTTTTTGACCTTTCGCCATGACACCATCTTCTTCAAAATAATACCAAGAGCCATTGATTACTTTCCAATATTTAGCCATAGTTCCATCTTTGTTAAAATACCATGTTCCTGAATAAGGTCCATCTTTAAATTCTAACCAATCTGTATGCATTGTTCCATCTTCATTGAAGTAATATGTTTGTCCCTTGATAGTTTTTTGACCTTTCGCCATGACACCATCTTCTTCAAAATAATACCAAGAGCCATTAATGTCTTTCCAAGATTTAGCCATAGTTCCATCTTCATTATAGTAATACCAGTTTCCTTTATCTTGAACCCAACCACTCTTTTCTTGAACTTGTTCAATTGTATCCGTATTATTTTGAGAAACTACATTTTCTTCTGCATGAGATACTGCAGGAACGATAAACATTGTAGACATTAAAATTGGTAAAATAATTTTCTTCATTTTCCATACCACCCAAATAATGAATAATTTTAGTTTTTATTTCCACAAACAGAATTATATTATGATATTTAAATGTAATCAATAGTTTTTGTAATAAAAATGTAATATTTTTTATCAAACAGAAACAAAGATTATTTTAATGTAATTTTTATTACCTTTTTGTTATGATTTTATACCATAAATTTTCAAATCATTTATTTCTTTGAGAGATTAAAAGTACATGGAAAGCTAGCATTCTGGAAGGAAGGCGAAATCAGAAATGAGAGTTTATACATTAATAGATTAGAATTAAATCTTTTCGAACAGATAAAGAGAAAATGAAGATGTTAAGTATAACAGAATCGAATATTATCAGTTTCAAGATACACTTTATATTGCAAACTACAAGAAAAAACATACTAAAACGTGTTTGGTGAAATTTCACAGCTCCCCCAAAACGAAATTTTCGTTTTGGGGAACAACCAATTTCTTAACTTGATGGAAAAAAGACAGGTTGTTTTTAAAGGTTAATTTGCATAGTAAATAACACGCAAAAAAGCTCAAAGTCTCTATATGACTATGAGCTTTACTTTTGTATAAGACTTATTTCATTAAATCCACTCTTTTCCATGTTCACGAATGAACTTAATATCGTTTTGATAATGTTCAAGGTGTCCTTCATCTATCATTTTTTGAAAATTTATATCGCCTTCTTTGGCTTTTCTTTTCATGTATTTACATAATCCTTCTAATCGTAGCAATACCATCTCCAAATAATCTTCTTCCATACCCTCACCGTAGGATTCAAAAAACAATTTAACTCTTTGTCTTATACGGTCGGCATGCTGTAATAAATTATAATAAACTGCCTCACCTGTTTCAGTATGATAAACTCTACTTAAGGGGACACAAGTGTAAAGAGTATAGGCTATGTCCCAAAGTCTTGGACCAGGACCAGCAACATCAAAATCAATAATACCTACTGGTTTTTCGTGATTAAAAATAATGTTGTATATTGCAAAATCATTGTGGCATACAACCTCTATTTTATTTGGAGTATTATCCATTGGTTTCCAATCATCTGATAATGGAAAGTCACTCACAGCATCATGGTAAAGACGGAGCATCTTCGCTATTTCTTTTAAAACATCATTAGACCAAATATATTCTTTTAAAGGATAATTACCAGCTTCTCCTTCAATAAATGATAATATCTCTCTATCTTTTTCATCAATACCTAAAAACTTTGGTGCATAACTAAACCCTTTGTTTTCCAAATGATTTAATAGCTTATGAATTTTGTTACTGTCTGGCTTTAATTCTCGTCGAACAGTACCTTCCGAACGATATACATTTGAGACATTCCCTCCCGTTAGCATTTCTTCGTTTTCGTAGTTTGACATCTGATAATTCCCCTCCATTATTAGAAAACTAGACACTCTTAAAACAAATGCCCATTGTTCAACAATCCTGCTCGTTAACGGAACAGGAACCACTTTGCTTGTCTTTATATTTTAACATAAATTTCCTATTCCTTTTTTCACCACCTCGAATAGCAACTTTAATCGCATCAAAAATAACGAAATGACAATGGTTATGGTCATCCTGATAATTGATGTGCTATTGCACTTGTTAATTCAACAGTGAAAACCGGATAAACCTTTACATATCAACAAAAAAATCGAGTATAAAACCTTTGTGATTTTATACTCGATTTAACCTGCCATTTATAGGGTTTCTTCATGTTATCTGAACTACTTAAAATTAATAGGACTCTTTTTTAGTTTTGAAAGTAAACTTTAGTATAGAAGTTTACTTTCATTACACTTGTTAACTAAATATTTTTCTTTAGCAAAATAAATTGATTTTTTCTATCCCTCGTGAATTTCTTTAATACTTTTTCCTTCTAAAAACGCATGTCCCGTTTTAATTTTTTCTACTGTTTCAAATCCATACTTTTCATACACTTTTTCTACTGTTTCGTTAATTGGGATCACCCAAAGATTATCTAGTCCTCTATTCATTACTTCACTTTGAATAAAGTGAATAAGTTCACCTATTAACCCTTTACCTCTAAACTTTTCAATTGTAGCTACACTTTCCATTCGGGCTTGTTTTTCATGTTCAAAAATACAAGCGATGGAACATGCTACTCCATTGTATCTAAGTAGATAGTGAGTGAATGCTGGATGTTGGAATTCATCTTGAAAAGCTTTTTTTCTAACTTCGCCTCCTAACTCTTTTATACTACATTCAATATCTAAAGCTTCTTCAAAATTTAATTCAGATACCTTTTCAATAGTAACCTTTTCATTTTTATCTTTTTTAGTTAATTTCTTATTCCATAATTGGACTGGACTTATTAATTCTTCAAATCCAAAATTCTTTATTTGTAATTCAGAAATCAGTTTTTCTTGCATATCTAAGTTGTATATATAAAATCTAGGTACTATATTTTTAGTCTTATAGAAATGGACTACTTCATCTACTATCATTTGTGGATTTAAACTTACTACACTTACATGTGCATGATTTGCATCATAATAATATGGGTTACTTTCATTACAAAATATAGAACCCCATGATTTCTCTATTCGGCTAGTAAAGGTTTCAAGATATGCAAAATCAAGCTCAAGAACATTTTTTAAACTAGTCATACGATATTCCCTCTTCTCTATTTATTTCTTCAATATCTCCTGTACTTTATTATACATTTAAATATTTTAATTTTCAGTTTTTTGGTTAAAATATATTTCATACCCTTCAAAAAAATATTTTCAATAAAAATGAAAGTAAACTTTTTTGTTATTAGTTTACTTTCAATATCCCTAAATCATTGACTTTAAACCGAATCCTCTAATATCTTCAAAATACCCAACAAAGGTATACATTCAAAATACTATAAATAAAGAGTTTAGGACATCCATAAACAAAAAAGAAAAAACTAGATCTATACTAAGGATACCTCCAGCATTTCAGAAAAAAACCACGCTAAGCAAATTCAGATAAGAAAAGAGCCGAGTTTTACCCTGTTAAGAGTAAATCGAAAAAGAAGATTGATGGTTCTTTTTGCTATGATAATGAACCTATGATTGATGAATTGATTTAACTAAACATAGTCCCTGCACAATGTGTGGGGATTTTTTCATAAAAAAGACACTCATAAGAGTGTCTTTTCTCATTGTTTTTTTAGCAGAAGCAAGCAGCTCCAACTATGATTAATAATATAAAGAGCACAACGAGTAAGGCGAATCCTCCAGCAAAGCCGCCACTGCCACAACTACCACCAAAGCCCATAATAGTTCCTCCTTTACCTAGGAGGGGAAAACATTGGGTCATTCATGTGTTTTAACGGTTTACATTACCTTATGTTTTTAAAGGATATATGAGCAGGTCCTTTAAAAAAAAGACACCCAAAGGTGCCTTTCTCCGGCTTGAACCACTCTACTTTTAATAATATAAATTGAATTCCCATTCGCTTGCCATTTTACCATATTTATCTATATTCGTTATTGAGAAAAAATAAAAAGCTCCTTAAATCAGATCTTCTATGCTAAGTTCCCTAAATTATTATTTTTTTATACATAATCATCATTCCATGGGGTACCGTTCATATTTTACTAGAGGGAATATATGATTTTCCTGTTTTGCTCATGGGTAAGATATGTATTACTATGAGGGTGTTCACCTGAAAGTGTTATTTTACACTTGGCCCTGCACAATGTGTGGGGATTTTTTCATAAAGAAAAGACACTCTTATGAGTGTCTTTTCTCATTGTTTTTTAGCAGAAGCAAGCAGCTCCAACTATAATTAATAATATAAAGAGTACAACGAGTAAAGCAAATCCTCCAGCAAAGCCACAACCTCCACAACTACCACCAAAGCCCATAATAAATAGTTCCTCCTTTAAGTAAGAGGGAAAAACATAGGAGTTCACATGTAACGGATTCGGTTTATTTTATGTTGTTACGATCTAATTGAGCAGGTCCTTTCTTTAAGAAAAAAAAAAGACACCCTCAGGTGCCTTACTCCAACTTGAACCACTTTACTTTTAATAACATTTTTTCTTCATAAATGTATCTTACAAGGTTTATTTTACTATATTTATATATATTATTTATCGATAAAATAAAAAACACTCTTTCGAGGGCCTTAATTAGGGGTACAGACCGCAAATCGGAAAAAACCACGCTAAGCAAGTTTCAACATGAAAATAAGTGAGGTTAACATAACCCCACTTACCGGTAGCAAACCAGAAAAAAACGGAATCTACATAATGTTACTTGCAACTTTACTGCACTTTTATTAGTACAATCTTCTCCTCCCCCTTGAGTGGTCATACCAATTACACCTTTATTAAAACATTAAATTTTTTATGCGTAAATAGTAGAATTTTGTCGATTATATTCAACAATTTAGTTATAGCGTATTAATGTAAGTGAAAATATTATACTTCTAAAATTATTGTTTAATATCATTCAAGTAATTATAATGGTTACACCTTGATATATCTGGTTAAAAAATAACTATTTTAATCTACAAAAAAACATTAAATACAATTTAAATATTTTTAACATAATTTAATCACCCTCCGTATACCGATTCCCTTTATTTGGATATGGAAAATTGCATATTCAAGTAAAGACGTAAATACGATTTGCTCTTATAAATAACTAGCTATAGAGAAAGAAAAATTATTGTTGAGAGTGATGTATGGTGACCCCTATATCTAATCACATATGATCAACATAAAAAAGAAAGTGATACCATTTCTTTTCATTACTTGCTGCAACTATCTGTTTTACCTCTTGAAGTTCACGCATAACAGTCATAACAGCTTTATCACGATCAGTAACCTGTTGTTTTTCTATAAGTATAAGTAGGAGAAATTGATAAAGTCTTGCCGTGGCCAACGGATTTACCGTCTAGATACAGAGTGCTGAAAAAAAGTGAAGTAAACGTAAAATTGATGAGCATGTGTTGTGCCAGAACCAACTGGAAATGGAAACGGCAAGCGGGTACACTCCGCTTGCCGATTTTTCATAGCTTCGTATGTATTTGAATTCCTTTCGCTTTCTCTTCTTCACCCTTCACGCGTACAATTAAATCATATGATCCGGATTTTGGCGCTTCAAAAGAAAGCAAACCTTCTTTTTGAGAAGTGACTTCTTCTTCATAAATGACCTTATCGTCTTTTGTGACTTGCAATAAAATCGTACCTTCTTCAACGGCTGCCTCATAAGGTATTTCCACATTTCCTTTTTCAGCTTTAATCGTTTGCACATCGTGATACCCTTGCAGGGAGCCAATTTTTAAAGTCGTTTCGCCATTTTTTTGAACCTTTGTGACTTTTGTTGCTGTATTGCATGCGCTTAACAATACAACAAGAGTGAGAATGAGAAATGAACGTAGCAATTTCATAGAGATTCCCCTTTCTTTTTTATCATTATAAAATTTTACCATTGCGGTAACTATTTTATCATTTTTTGATAAGCCAACATACTCATCAAAATTAAAAATTGTTATTTACTGATAACCTGTATGACATCCGCATCCTTTCAGCCTAATAAACTCCCGTAAATTTACTTGAACTACATTTCTTTTTATAAATTTTAATACAGATTCTCTTGAACGTTCGATTTCATTTTTATTTTCATTATAGAACTTTGACACATACGTTATAACAGTCATATTTGTATCATTAACTGTCCGGGGTAACACGCACATTTTAATGTTTTTACACTCTAAGGTATTCTCAAACCTCAATAACATAATTTGAATTGAGATTTTGATTTAAAGATGAGTTTTGAGACAATATTTAAGCTATTTTCAGCACTTTTTACATTGAAGCACCTTTGTTTTAAATACCTACGTTTTTGAGATTGGTGATATCGATTAGAGTAGTAAAATCAACGTTTTTTCATGTCGAAATTTGCTTAGCGTATATTTTAGTTGAAATGTGGGCGCAACCCCATCGCCATCAACCTAACGAAATTAAATCCCCCCATAACGAAAATATTGCGATTGAAGGCAACAAAATGAAATTACCTAAACTTGCCCTTGTTCGCTTTGCCAAAAGTCGTGAAGTAGAAGGGCGTATTTTAAATGCAACGATTCGGCGCAACCCGAGGTTAGTTTAAAAGTCGGTGAACAGTTTGACTTGGAACAGGCCAATATAAAAGTAAAGCGCCGATATACTTGTGACCAAGTAAAAAAGCGCCCTGTAAACAGGGCGCTTCACTTTTACCTAATGACTAATATTAGCACTTGGATATAATGTTGTTCCTCCAATTGAAACTTTCATTTCATTTGTTAATGGAACATTTTGTTCATTAATAATTGTTCTCCACCATTCCCATGCAAGACCTGTACATTCTCTTGCTACGACTTTTACATTTTTTGAATTCGGCGGAAGTGGTATTAT
>NZ_JBFTMC010000163.1:0-6910 GCF_056396765.1 Bacillus sp. 05T22 | reverse complement strand
GTTTATATGATGACAAGAGACTGTATTGATTTAACAATGTAGATTGTAGTACTGCCCGAAGTGATTCTGAATTCATATTGGAGTAACTCCTATATTTTTGTAGCCATATATCATCTGAGTCGGTTTGATCAGAGATGGGTAAATCAAGCTCATCTAATCGATGTAAGTTCATAGAAGTAGAATCAACAAGCACAACAGCTTTTAATTGTTCCGGATACAACATAGCAAACTGCTGCGCACATAGTCCTCCATAAGAATGACCAACTAAAATAATGGGTTGCCGAATAGTAAGCACATGTAATAATTCGCGTAATTCTTTTGTCGCTTGTAATGTCGTACGTGGCTTGTCACCAAGTTCGCTTTTCCCATAACCGGGGCGATGAAAGAGAATAACTTTATAATTGAGAGCAAGCTTCTCTGCAATTGGCATCCAATCATAAAAAGAACAGCCCATTCCAGTTTGAATAACTACTATTTGAGAACCAGTTCCTTTTATACAAACTTCCATCTTCTTTCCAAGTACTTCTACAAAATGATTCATAGTAATCCTCCTCTAGGATTGAAATATTCTTTGACAAGCAAATGCGATACACCAAATGCCGATACCACATAGTATGGATGTACTTAGTGAAAAAGAATTTTTCAATCCAATATAAACAATAAATAATAGGAGTGCTGATGCAGGAAATCCGTATAATACTCCTAAAGCAAATTGACTTAAGTCCTGTTTACTCCCACCTTCAACAGAAATCCAAAACAAGCTAAGTAAACTAATAAGTGGAAGGGCAGCTATGAAGCCGCCAAGCGTACTATAATGTTTAGCAAATTCAGTTACACCGCCAATAATTAAAGCAGAGACGATGACTTTAACGAGGAAATGCATATTTTGACTCCTTTGCTAGTAATGAAAAAGTTCTTTCGATTAATTGCTGTTCTTCTTTTGAAAAATGAGATTCTAACATTTTTAATTTTTCTTCATCTAATAATGTATGTCTCGCTAGCGCTTTCTTACCTTCTGTAGTCAATGCAAGGTTAACGACTCGTTCATCTTGTTTATTGCGTTCCTTTATCACGAATCCTTTTTGAATAAGGCGTTTCACATGCTCTGATGCTGTATTATGAGATAAGCCTAATTCAGATGCAACTTTCCCAATTGTAGTCTCCGTTTCTCGGGAAATGATTTGCAGAATCCGAATGGCTTGGTGAGAAAGATTATCTTCATATTCATACCGTAAATGATAATAAATGGTTTCCCAATTTTGATTGATGTTCCTCATAATGATAATATTCCTCCGTTTTTTATTTATATCTTATAATACGATATATTCGTTTTGCAAGAAGTAAATTCTTTTATTTGCATAAAAATTATTGGAAAAGTTTATTTTTCTTGAAATATACGGTACTCTTAGTGTAAAGGCATACAAATAGCAAGAGAGAGGATGATAGAAGTGAATACATTTAAATGGATTAGTCATGAAAAGATGTATTTAGACCAAATACATGTTGAAAAATGTGGTCCTCTTTCAGTTGGTGTATATGGGGGGAATCAAGAGAGTGATGCGTATGAAAGAGGAGATGCAGTACTAGCTTGGTGGGATCCGCAATTAGAATTTGAATTTGTTATGCTCTTTGATGCTCATCATAAAACGAAAAATATACATTATATAATAGAAGAAATTTCTGAAAGAAAAGAGAAGTTACAAGAATTATTCTCATATCCAGTTCATCTTGCGTTTCATCATACACATATGTATTTATTAGCGTTATTTACAGATGAGTTATTTATTGAGAAATGTGAACAAGAGAATGAAGAACTCGCGTGCTTAATTTGTTTACGAAAAGGTGAATTTTTATATTGGTTATCAGTAGGAGAGTGCTTTGCTTATTTATTTCATTCGGAACAATTACAGAATGGAAAAGGGAGATTAAATAAGCGTAAATTTTATGAATATATTGGAAGGAAAAATGTTTTTGCTGCTAATTCGCCCTGCTTCACTTCTGGGGTTCGTGGATTAGAGAAGGGAATGAATCATATTGTTTTGGCGACAGACGGTGTGTTAGAGTGTGATAAGCAAACGTTTGATGATGACCATTCCTTACTTGAAGTACTGCATAAAGGAGATTCTCTTCAGATTGAACCTGCATTAGCGARTGTGCTTGAATGGAAGGGAAGAGATTGTGCGACTATCATTGGGTGGTCAATTGATACAGAAAATAGAGAATGTGCGAATTAATATTTTTCATAAAGTGAGCTTAGGATAAATCCATTCTAAGCTCATTTTCTTTTTCTTGAATAAAAGTAAAATTTAAATAATCCAATGCAAACAAACCTTCAGTATATTTCTAGTGTATCGAAGGTTTATTGTATATGTGGAAACACATTTACTCTGTGAAAATGAAAAAATGATTATAAATATGAGAGAAAAAATTTTCCTGTACGTTATATAAAGTGTAGAAGCTTTTACAAAAAAATAAGGGGAATTACGAAATGAAATCAAATGAGAAAAATTTTATAAAAAGGCTGCAGCGACAAAAAGAAGATGCGTTAGAGTTTATTGTCGATACTTATTTGCCATTAATAAAAGCAATAGTACATAAGGTCCTTATTCCGCTTAAAAATGATGGACTTATAGACGAATGTATCAATGATATTTTTCTTTCAGTTTGGAATAATGCAAACAAGTTTCATGGAGAGCCGGAAGATTTTAAGAAGTGGATTGCAGCGATTGCTAAATTTAAGGCAATTGATTATTACAGAAAAGTTAGTAAGAGAGTTAAGGTTACTTCAGATGATTTTGATGTAAATACAGGAAAATCGGCAGAAGATGAATTAATTGTAATGGAAGATAGAAATGAACTTATGAAGCTAATTCATGAATTAGAGCCTGTGGACCAAAAGATTTTTATCATGAAATTTCTTCTAGGGTTAAAGACGGAAGAAATAGGAGAAAAGCTCGGTTTAACGCGAGCGGCGATAGATAATCGGATTTATCGAGGGAAAAAGAAATTACAAAAAAATGCTACGAATCTTAGTTTAGGAGGTAGTGTAATATGAAAGACATCTACGAGCTGTTAAATGACATTGATATAGATGAAAAAGAATTAGAGGAAATGAAGGCTTATGAATTTGAAAAGGAAAAAGTGAAACGTAACTTAAAACAGGCTATACATAAAAAGAAAAAAACGAAGAACTGGAAAAAGGGTGTCGCTGTTGCATCTATTTTAGTAGGTTTGTCAGTTGCAACACTTGGAATTGGATTTCCTACTTATGCAGGAGGGCTTCCGATTGTAGGGAATATTTTTCGATTTTTAGATAATGGTAGAACGGGA
Organism: Bacillus sp. 05T22; assembly: GCF_056396765.1. Taxonomy (NCBI): domain Bacteria; kingdom Bacillati; phylum Bacillota; class Bacilli; order Caryophanales; family Bacillaceae; genus Bacillus; species Bacillus sp. 05T22. The sequence continues at coordinate 3,580 of NZ_JBFTMC010000163.1, read as the reverse complement.
CTTTATGAAAATTATAAAGAATTTTCTACTGAGTTAAATATGGYGAGAGAAAGTAATGGGATTAAAATAACAATCAATGATGTGATTTCTGATGGACGAACTGTATCAATAACATATTCAGTGGAAAGTGAGCAAGATTTAGGAGATGACCCAATTATATTAGGTGGGTTAGATATAATTGGGTCTGATGGAGGAACAGGAAGTTCTAAAATTTCTAAAGTTGCAGATAAAAAGTATGTAGGTATGGCGACAACGACACATCATAACAGTAATAAAAAAGACAAAATAAACCTTAGATGGAATATAGACAAAATAGAAACACCGGATAAAAAGAAAGAAATAAAAGGGAATTGGAATTTTGCTCTTACTGTAAAGGCAATGGATAGTAAAGAAAAAACAATTAGTGAAAGTTCCGAAAAAGAAGGCGTAAAAGTAAATATGGAAAAGGTGGCAGTGTCACCGATATCGTTTATTCTTTATTACAATCAAGAAGTTTCTAAAAATACAAGGAAGGAATGGGATGCTGTAGATGTTGAGTTGGAAGTTAAAGATGATTTAGGTAATCATTATTCTGGAGAAGGAAATGGTGGATCAGGTAAGGATTCCTATAATATTCATTGGAGTGATACATTTCAAAAGCTCAATGAAAATGCAACGAAACTTATTATCACTCCTCGTGTTAACTTACGAATTCATACCCCCGAAAATCATGGCGGGGTAGAAATGAGAGACGGAAAAGAAAAGAAAATTGAAGTGCCTAAAAAAGAAGCGAAAAGTAAAGATATTGTTTTAGATGATATCGTAATTGATTTAAAGAAATAAAAAAGGAAAGGACTGTATTGATAAATAAGCAGTCCTTTTTCTTTTATTAAGAAGTTGTAACTAATAAAGCATGTGGATGCTGTGTTTTATATTCTTCTTTCCAAGGAATGCTTAATTGCTCCCAAGTTTGCCCGCTATCTAAAGATTGAAATACACCATTATTATTTAAAGTATAAAATGTATGAGGTTCGGCAGGATTTGTTGCAAGCATAGAGATGACAGTTCCGATTGCTGACGGTAGCCCGTGCTGCACTTTTTGGAAAGGAGTGTTTTTTGTTTTTCGATAAATATAAGATTCATAAGGTATACGATGGTGAGCTAGGTCAGCACTTGGTGCAGCAGAGACAAGTATCGTATCACAATCACCAGGATCGATAGCCATACTATATAAATAGTGATGTTCTAAACCTTCGCTACAAGAAGTCCAACTGTGCCCGCTATTATAACTTTCAAGATATGCACGGTCAGGTCCGCCTATAAATCCGTCGCCACATGATGCATACAGGCGATTAGGAGCCTGAGGGTGCATAAGTAGTTGGTGAGCATCGATAGGAGCGCCAAATTTTTTATCCTCCCAATTTTGTCCATTATCTTTACTTTGAATAACAGCTCCGGCTTCAATTGATACATGGATCGTATCTTGCTTATTTGGATCAACTGTAATCCAACGAATATGATGTGTAAATGGACGTGGTGGAAATGCCCATGTATATGAAGAAAGTAATAATTTCATACTTTTACACTCTTTCCATGTTTCACCACCGTTTTCGGAATAGAACAAAGCGCTAGGTTCTGTTCCTACATAAACAATCCCATAGCCATTAACTTGTTTTAAGGGATTGATAGCGATAGAAGTAATAGCAGAATGTAAAATGCCATCTTCTTTAGGAAAGTCAAAATAGTAGTAAGAATCTCCAATTGGTCTCCAAGAATCACCTCGATCATCGCTTAACCATAATCCCCGACCAAATGTTCCGCAATATATACGATTTGGTTGAAATGGGTCAACCGCAATACAAGTAGGTTGCATATTTTGTAAGTGATATTGAACTTGAAATTCTTCATTTCTTTCTTCTACGACAAGAAGTTCACGTTCCATACAAAGGAATAATCGCTTCAATTTTATATCCTCCTTTTCATTTCTTAACAGTATTAAACAATATGAGAAAGAAAAAGAAGTAGTCTTATTTTTTGTTGAGAAAAAAGGAAATGGTAGTAGGAATAACGAAAGGGGTATAAGTAAGGGGTGGATCGTGGCTAGGGATATAAGTGAATAGACTTGGATAAATTGGTAAGGTCTGTCACATAATAGAATGCAGGAATTATTTTTTTAGGAAATTCACATGGGACATTCACATCATCATGGTCATTCACAAAATAAAAAAGCATTAATGATTGCTGAAGTCATTGGCGGATTTGTAACGAATAGTTTAGCACTTTTATCAGATGCTGGGCATATGCTAAGTGACACGCGGTATCTCTTGTTTTAAGTTTGTTTGCTTTTAAAATTGGAGAAAAAACATAAAGAACCACTTTGCAAAGTATGAAAGAAAAAAGATGATAAAAAGTGTCATAAACCATCTTAGGAAACATACATATATATAATGTGGCCACAAACAGTTTGTAAGGTGAATATTTCATGATATTACTTTACTTCTAAAATATCATCTTTTATAATCAAAGTGGTAATTGATAGAGATTATCATTTTCAATGATTGTAGAAAGGAGTTTTTAAAAGATGAGCAGTCAACTCCGTTTTGCTGTTGAAAATCGTAAGAGGCAGTTAATTGATCAGTTAATTGGGGCGGGTGTGTTTAAAATTCTCAATCGACAATTATACGAGCTCTCTTTAGAGGAACTAGAAAAAGAGTATAGGGACATTGAGAAATATGCCGAGATTCGCGCATAGTTATATAGAATTGTAAAGGAAGAGCCGTTTGCGTTGAGAGAACACGTAAACGGCTCTTTTCATTATTTCATAGAGATTATTTTTTGGATTTCTTTCATTGGTCGTAACCAGTTTTGAGACATGATTTGTTCTATTTGTGCTGCATCCTGGTTTTTTAATGCCTCAATTATTAAATTGTGCTCTTCAATCGATTTACGTGCAGGAATGAAGTTTTGGAAAAAAAGGTATTCAAGACGTAACACATGAAGTTGTATGTTTGCTAAGAAAGGCTCGATATATGTATTTTTAGCGATTGATACGATTGTATTATGAAATTGTATATCTAAGTTTAATGCTTGTTTTGAATTTTTTTCATCTATGGCATTTTGAAATGCCTCGTTTATTTCAGAAAGTCTTATCAGGTCGGTGTCGTTTATTTGATGAATTGCTTGTTTTCCAATAATGGTATGAAGACCAGCGATCGTTTCATAAATGACAGATACATCTTCTAATTTTATAGGAGCAATTTTTGTTTTTTGTCCTGGAACCATCTCGACCAGTCCTGAAAGTTCTAACACTTGCAGTGCTTCTCTAACCGGTGTTCTGCTCACACCTAAAGCTTCAGCTAGCTCTCCATCATTAATCTTTTCATCAGGTTGTAAAACACCTTCAATAATCCAATCTTGTAGTTGATTTAAAACGAGGGATTTAGCAGATACTCTTTCTTGCTTTCGATAGTTTTGAGGAATAGGCATAATCGAACAGTTCCTTTCATTTTATGTTTTGTTTTTTCGTAACGGCAAGTCGTAGTTTCGGTTTTCCTTCATCTGGCTTTTGGCTTAGTACAAGTACCATTACAATAATACAAAG
>NZ_JBFTMC010000162.1:0-7058 GCF_056396765.1 Bacillus sp. 05T22 | reverse complement strand
ATCTTAGGGTTCATTCTATTATTAAATATAAGTGGTATAAAATCYTATGGTATTCATGTTATTTTTAAAGTAAATTCAGATACAAAAGCTAAGCCAGGTTGGTCTTTTTCAAATAAGATAGATTTTCAAACGTTAAAAGGTTTATTAAAAAAGAAAAATTTAAATAATCTCAAAAACATTACACTGGGTGAACTCTTTATTCCTGTAGATTTACTTAATAGATTATTAGGTAAAACACTAATTTTCCTCATTTTATTTTTTTACTCACAGTATTTTGGTTAAATACATTATCAGTTAGTTTCATATATCATTAGATACATGAAACTAACGAAACAAAAAACCGCCTATATAGGCGGTTCTCTTTTACGCTTCCAATTTTGCTACCATTTCATCTAATACATTTTCCTTCAGGTACAAAAACGCTGATTCCTCTTCACTCGTCATTCCTCGATGATTATGTATACCGTCCAGTAAATAACCACTCCGCATCCCCTACGATGTTTCTATAACGCATCTTGTCTTCCTCGTAAACTAACATCATCAGCATCTCTTCGGTACTAGCTATCGTCAGTTGTCTTTCGAACTGATCTACATAAAACACCGAAATGGTATCACTCACTCGATAGATTTCGAATTCGTATGTATGCTTACCTTGTTTGACCTCCACGTTATACCACATTAACTCCTGTCCGCCTGACATTGATATTTCGTATAAGTTCGAATGTGTTTGCACCATTATTAAGCCCTCCCTCCTTTTACGTTTGTTTTTCGCCTTACATGTAAAATTTCAACAGATGGATATTAACCGAGTGTAAAGTGGGTGTGAAGTCTCGATTAAACAAAAAACACCTCCCTTTACGAGGTACTCTATCGCACATAGCATGTACGGTAGGTAAATATACAAGCGCTATGTAATAAATAAAACCGACTCCGATTACTGAACTGCACCCCAATTGTTAGACACAATTAACTATTGGGGTGCAGTTCAGTACAAATCCGGTTTCTTTTTCGTTATAATAGACCCAGCATTTTAAATTATAAACACAAGACCTCTACAGTCGGAATATCCGCTTGGGCCCACTTTAGCTCTAATAAATTATTAACATTAACCCATTTGAGTTCTGCATGTTCAAGTGCTTTAGGCACACCGGACTCTATGTATGCTTTATATGTAGTTAGATGAACAATAATATTCTCATACTCATGCTCAACTTCTTCTATTTTTTCACCTACAGTAATAAAACAACCTAGCTCTTCTTTAATCTCACGTAATAGTGCTTCTTCCGGCGCTTCTCCTTCATCAATTTTCCCACCAGGAAATTCCCAATAGTTAGGTAATGACATTGTAGAAGAACGTAATGCACATAGTATTTCATTTTGTTCATTGAATATTACTGCTCCAACAACCGATACTTTTTTCTTCATCGCTAATCACTTCCTTGATATCGTTTCATTCTTTTGCGTTATCTCATCTTCCCGTTTTATTCTGCTCTAGCTTTTTCTTTAATTTCGCAACATCTTCATTTTTATTTAACACATGTAACTTGCGATGACAATTTGCACATACTCCAACAGTGTTATAAATCGAGTCTTCCCCACCATCCGATAGCCATTTTACATGATGAGCTTCTAAATATGGATTCCCTTATTTATCTTTGAAAGGAGCATGCCGTTCGCACAATTCACATATACCCTGTGCACGCCTCTTAGCCAACTCAGCTACATATTCATTACGCTGATATGTTTTCGTTTTTGTAAATCGTTTGTTACTAATAGATATTACCTTTGTAGCACGGTCCTTTAGTTCTTCATAATTTAATCCTCTTGCTTTTTTCATTTCTTGCTCTTGTCGAATCTGAACAATATTCTGAGGAAGTACTACATTTCTAGCCAATAACTGGATTGGAAAAACCCATACTTTTCTATTGATTCCTTGCGTATCCTCCTGAATCTCTTGAAAAGGTTGCTCTATAAGCTTTACTTGCCCCATAAAGATATGTTTATCTGTTTCAAACGCTTCAAATAAATAAACGCCTACTCCATTTTCATTAGAATCATGTAGAGTCTTGTTTTGATTTCCTTCTAGAACTTAATCCCCTTCTTTCCCCATTCCCCTGTAATATAGTATATCTTCATTCCAACGATCATCGTAAATACCTTTTGTATGATCAGAAAATAATACTAATGTATTTGCCCTTTTAGATTTCCTCATTCCCCCCATATTCCCACATTTGAATCTCTTAGAAATTTCGTTATTATTCTAGATTTAACCGATTACAGATGTTCCGAACGAGAAAGTTCACTACGGTGCGACAGCGCTCCCACTTTTAGGGGGGCGTGTCAATAAACATAACTTTTGGTTATTTGTTGCTTTAAAAATAAAACTGTTAGACAAATGTTGAGAAATATAGAAACTTAATTTCTATTACACTTTATTCCTGCTATCATTATTTATAAGAATATTCGAAAAAGGAGGGGTTTTCATGAATGTCAAAGTTAAGGGGAATGAACAAATTAAAGAACTATTAAATAATTGGTATCAAGAAATACGTTCACGTAATATAAATAATTCTCATCGTTTAAAAGAAGAAATTGATACTCTTATTCCCAATAAAAAGGCAGACTCAAGCTTATTACTCTACTATTACCTGCTAGATTTCGGATATAACTATTTAGTAKATAATTTGAGTATTTCAAAAAATAGTTTTGATAAAATTGAATCCTTTGATATGCCAACTGATAATTCCCTAGCTTACTACTATCATTTTTATAAAGCTATTCATTCTAACGCAATCGGTAATTATAATCTTGCTAAAGAGCACTATGATAAAGCTGAAGTATTACTTAATCACATCTCTGATGAACTTGAACAAGCTGAATTTTACTATAATTTAGCAACATATCATTATCATATTTACCAAGCACTCTTAGCCATAAAGTATGGGACGAAAGCTAGAGATATATTTTCTGAACACACTGGTTATGAACTCAAAACAGCTTATTGCGATAATTTATTAGGTTTAGCTTGTACACATTTAAGAGAATTTGAACTTGCTGAAGAATATTTTATTACGGCAATGGGGACATTCCAAAAGCAAGAAAATGAAAAAGCAATCTTATTAGTTCGTCATAATTTGGGTTTAATGTATGCCAGTCAAAATATTTCTAGTTCAGCAATTCGATATTTATCAGAAGTTGTTGAGAAGAAGCCTCATCATTACAAAGCAATTTTTGTTAAAGCAAAAGAACATGTCAAACTAAAAGAAGAAGAAATTGCATCCCAACTCATCGAAAAAGGGTTAACCATCTGCAATGACTTAGGTAACAAAGAGTATCAATATCGCTTTACAATCCTAAGAGAAATGAACAAAAAATCTCCTGCTGAAAAACTAGAAAAAGGAGTACTAGCAGGAATGGACTACTTTAAAACAGAAAGATTATGGGAGTACGTTCAAGAATATACCGAGGCATTAGCAGTTCAGTTTCATAACGAAGGAAATTTTGAACAAGGAAGCAAATATTTCTATTTAAGTTATGAAGCTAAAAAAGAAATTTTTAAAAAGGAGGCGTTAAAGTGAAAAAAGTATTATTAGGAATGCTGTTGATTACATTTCTAACAGTAAGCACACATACTTCAGTTGGAACTCAAACAGTTACTACTCTTATACAAAGTTTAGCCGACGGTGATACAGGTTGAATTATTAACAAAAAAGAACGCAATCCCAAAAGTGGGAAAGCGTTCTTTTTTATAATCTGGTGCCACCCATTTTTACTCTGATGACATTTTTACTTCTTGTGAGATTGTAAATCATTTTTCAATACATCCCAAAGTGGATTCTCTTGACGTATTGGCCTACCTTCTTCGTCCCATTTTATCTTTCCTGTTCCGAGTTCATAATTCATTCCTGTCCAAGTATCTTCACGAAATGCGTAGAACGATTGATGCCAACCTTTTTGATTGAATATAGAAATAAGGTCTTTCATATATTGAGTGGCTCCTGGAACAGTACGATTAATTCCAAATTCCTCAGCAATAATTCGATTAGATGGTACATGATTTTTCTTAGACCACTGGTGAATAGGATGTAAAAATTTTTCTAACCCCTTTTTATTCCACATAACAGGCTTCTCTAAATCTCCTACTTTTACAATTCCAGGATATTGATACTCTTTATTTTGATTTTCTCGTTGACTTGTTAATTCATATGGCTCATACATATGAAATGCATAAAGTGTTTTATTATCCTTGACGGGTTTCAGATATTTAAAAGCCCAAGGAGTGGCGTATAGACCTGAATCTAATATAATTGGTGTTTCTTTGTCTACTTCACGAATGGAGGTAACGACCTTTTGATAGAATTTATTTAAATCTGCTGTAGTGCCTTCCATTTTTGCATACCATTTCTTATAATCTTCTGTCCAAAAATCATTATATCTATTACTTTTAGCCGTTTCTGGGTGTGGCTCATTGATAATATTGTAACCAACTACAGCTGGATGATCTTTTAATTCTATAGCAAGATCCTTCCAAAATTGGCTTGCTTGTTCTTGATACTTTTCTTCTTCCCAGATTCGATCATCATTTTGATTATGATTAAATTGACGCCAGCGATCACCAGGTAAGGAAAGCATGGTAAGCACAACTTTCATTCCTTGTGCTTGTGCAGCATCTAAATCTGCTTTTAATTTTGCTACATCTTCTTTCACTAGTCCTTGATAGTTATCTGCATTCCCTATGAGAAAATCTTTCCCAGAAGTATCTGGTTTATCTTCAAATAAGAAATCTTTATCTTTCGCCCATTTATCTGGTGCTAAACGAACATATTCAATATTAGCTTCCTTTGCACTTTTGTAGTTTTCAGGTAAGGACATACTATTCATGAAATTCGTACCTCTTCTTTTAGAATTCCAAAAGTCCATTTTAGAATCTACACTTTTGTAAGTTTCCGCTTTCACATGTATTTCTTGCGCTCCAAAGCTCATCATGCCTATTAATGCAACTATGGGTAAGACTTTTTTCATAACTTTTCCTTCTTTCTAATGTTTTTCGTTATACGAATAACATACTTTGTCTTTGTTACAGGAATATGGCATTTTATACTATTAGCAATCTACTCTATTGATTTTATGGGAATATATCTTTCATAGGACTTTAAAGTATTTTATATTACAAACGGTGATTCTTCTGGAAATTAAGATAAAAAACATTCACCTCTCTAATCAATGTGAGCTATTTCCAAACGTTGAAAATTTGTTATACACTAGGAAAATAGCAAGCAAACTATTCAATAGCAGGTGAAAAAATATGTATGATGTTACAATCATCGGTGCTGGAGTAAGCGCTGTTTTTATGGCTTATGCATTAGCCCAAAGCAACAAAAATATCTTAATTCTTGATAAAGGCAAGCCATTAGAATATCGAAATTGTCCTTTAGAACAAGGGGAATTATGTAACTGTAATGCATGTGACAAATATTTTGGTTTTGGTGGTCTAGGAAAATCTGAAGGGAAATTTAATTACACAAACGGGTTTGGAGGGGAACTGGAGAAAAAAATAGGTAAAGAAGTTTTTATGAAACTAATGGATGAAGTAGATAATATCCTATGTCGTTTTGGTGGAAATTCAGTTCTAAAATACTCCACATACAATCCAAACATTACCAAAAGAGCCGAGGCATGTGGTTTACAAATGCTAACAACACAAGTAAGGCATCTAGGCACTACACTTTCGACCGACATTTTTCAGCAACTCTACAAATTTTTACGTGACAAGATAGATATCCAATTTCGTATAAACGTACAACATATTGTTAAACAGAAACAATATTTTAAAATTACTACAAATCAAGGGGTATTTCATTCTAGGCAATTAGTATTTGCAACTGGACGCTCCGGGGCGGATTGGTTAAAAGAAATGTGCTCTTCCCTTGAAATTGCACAGGAGCAGACCCGTGTAGACCTAGGTATTCGAGTAGAGATGAAAGAACATCAATTACGCTCAATATTAAAAGACACATTTGAAACAAAACTCTCTTATCAAGATGACAATTTCACAGCAACTACCTATTGTATGAACCCCAAAGGGCGTATTGTTCGTAAGTATGAAGAAGGTTTAGTTATGCCTGATGGACAAAATTTTCGAGAACAAAGAACCGGAACTTCTAACTTAAATTTCACGTTATTCATCCCACGTTATTTCCCTACTCTGACAGAAGCAAATTTATACGCGAGTACAATTATAAAAGGAATTAACCAAGGACGAGATCGAATTGTTGTACAGCGTTTGGAGGATTTATTGAAGGGACAACCTACCTTGGAAAAGATGATGAAATATAATCATATACAACCTACACTACAGGGGGATTATGGAGATCTTAATAAAGAAATCCCTCCATTATACATTGAAGGACTCAAAGAATTTTTGCTACGTTTAGAACAATTTATCGGAGAACCTATCGATAAGGATACTTTACTATATGGAATTGATGGGAAATTTTATGCTTCTACGATTAAAATCAATGAAAGGTTTGAAACAACTATTACTGGATTGTATTTAATTGGAGATTGTTCAGGTATTACTCATTTATTATCTCAAGCAGCAGCAAGTGGCCTATATGTAGGAAAGTGTTTATCTAATAGCTCTGCACTATAATTATAAAGAATAGTTAATTCTTCATATACAACAAATAACATCATTACTTGACACTCCCACCCCTAAAGGGAATAGTAGGAAAACCTGATGGTCTTATATCATATTCCCGTTTATGATTGTATTCTGTTAATATGTATCCTACTTTTCCTATTAAAAAACCTAATTTCTCAATTGATTGTAGAGAAATTAGGCTTTTTTCATCACTCCATTAAAGTGCCTTATAGTTTAAGAACTTGATTTACTGATTATATCTTTAATCATTCACTTTGAACTACATAGGTATAATTTTTGTTGCAACTGTTTGTTGAAATGCCTTATCATGCTCAACAATAACCATTGTGGAATTAAATTGTTGAATAAGCTCTTCAATCTGCATACGCGAATAAATATCAATAAAATTTAATGG
>NZ_JBFTMC010000161.1:0-8213 GCF_056396765.1 Bacillus sp. 05T22 | reverse complement strand
GCGGGTCCATCCATAAGTGACAGCCRAAGCCGCCTTTGAATTTCGCACCATGCGGTGCAAAATGTTATCCGGTATTAGCCCCGGTTTCCCGGAGTTATCCCAGTCTTATGGGCAGGTTACCCACGTGTTACTCACCCGTCCGCCGCTAAYTTCATAAGAGCAAGCTCTTAATCCATTCGCTCGACTTGCATGTATTAGGCACGCCGCCAGCGTTCATCCTGAGCCAGGATCAAACTCTCCAATAAAGTTAGTTTGTCTAGCATCTAAAATAAAAATTGACRTTTCACGTTGTTTGTTTCGTTCAGTTTTCAAAGAACTAAAAGCGGGTGAAGAGAATCGAACTCTCGACCAGAGCTTGGAAGGCTCTTGTTTTACCACTAAACTACACCCGCGTGGTCGGGAAGACAGGATTTGAACCTGCGACCCCCTGGTCCCAAACCAGGTGCTCTACCAAGCTGAGCCACTTCCCGTTATGGCGCGCCCGAGAGGACTCGAACCCCTAACCTTTTGATCCGTAGTCAAACGCTCTATCCAATTGAGCTACGGGCGCTTATTCATGATGTTTTGTCGTTGTTGTATTTCAGCGACTCAATTATCTTATCACACTGCATTTTCAAATGCAAGCACTTTTTTATTTTTCTTTGGTGCGGCCGAGAGGACTTGAACCTCCACGGGGTTTCCCCCACTAGGCCCTCAACCTAGCGCGTCTGCCATTCCGCCACGACCGCATATGCGGGTGAAGGGAGTCGAACCCCCACGCCAAAGGCGCCAGATCCTAAGTCTGGTGCGTCTGCCAATTCCGCCACACCCGCAGAAATAAAAAAGAATGAGCCATGAAGGACTCGAACCTTCGACCCTCTGATTAAAAGTCAGATGCTCTACCAACTGAGCTAATGGCTCGTAAATGGCTGGGCTAGCTGGATTCGAACCAGCGCATGACGGAGTCAAAGTCCGTTGCCTTACCGCTTGGCTATAGCCCATCAAAAAATATAATGTTTTTTCGAGACGAAAGTCATTATATCACAATAACCAATAAAAAACAACTGCTCAAAAGCAGAAGTTAAAATGGCGGTCCCGACCGGGGTCGAACCGGCGATCTCCTGCGTGACAGGCAGGCATGTTAACCACTACACCACGGGACCAATGACGGGATCGAACCGCCGACCCCCTGCTTGTAAGGCAGGTGCTCTCCCAGCTGAGCTAATCCTCCAAAAGTGGTGACCCGTACGGGATTCGAACCCGTGTTACCGCCGTGAAAGGGCGGTGTCTTAACCACTTGACCAACGGGCCAATATGAATGGCAGAGAAGAAGGGATTCGAACCCTCGCACCGCGTTAGCGATCTACTCCCTTAGCAGGGGAGCCCCTTGAGCCACTTGGGTACTTCTCTGTATGGCTCCGCAGGTAGGACTCGAACCTACGACCGATCGGTTAACAGCCGATAGCTCTACCACTGAGCTACTGCGGAATAAGAAAGACAATTTACATCTTATAAAAGTTCATACTATAAGTCAAGTCGTTTATACAAATTCTTGTGCAAACATGACATGTTTATAATATACTGGATTGATTTTTAACTGTCAAGGTGTTTTTTTATCTCTTTCAACCTACCTTTACACTTCCCGCAAACATATCTTTTTGTATTTATTTGACGCCTTCTTCTATATTGAAGAAAACATCTCATACATTCATACATATGAGTTTTAATCACCTTCTCTTCTTCGCTTATTCTCTTACAGAATCTAGGCGCACCAACCTTCTTCATTAACTGACGAAAATCTTGATCTCGATGTTGGTACCCTTTCCCCATAATATGCAAATGATAATGACACAACTCATGCTTAATAACGCCAATCAGTTCTTCTTTTCCATACACTTCATAATAACGATAGTTTAATTCTATATTATGACTTCGCAATAAATACCTCCCACCAGTTGTACGTAGTCGTTTATTGAACATTGCTTTATGTAAAAAAGCCCTACCGAAATATTGCAACGATATTTCTTCTACAAGTCTTTGAACTTCTTTTTCATTCATTTTTATTCCCCCAAAAACTAAAAATAAACTTACACTTTTCCTCTTTCTTATACATATATTAAATAGTACATATACCCATCCTCATTCAAAAGCGTAATTTCTATGAACTACCCTCTTCCTCATCTATCCATAGAACTTCGCTAACCAAACTCTTATAAGCAGTTCCCGAAATTGAGCTTTTCACTTACTTCGAATCTTATCTCAATGTATAGGGGGCTACTTGTTAGAGCCGGATTAAACAAGGAGGGATTCTTATGCCTACGTGGCTCCGAAAACAAATGCAACGTGCATATTTCGAAAAAAACCGGTATCAAATTAAGTTACTAAATGAATGCTGGTTTTATTATAGCAAAACACATCAAAATTCCTGATAAAGTGAACGTTATATCAGTGGGGGATAAAGGCTCCCCCCACTGATTCGAATTTTACTAACATCCGTTCATAAAAAAAGAGCAGTGTCATACCTGCCCTCTTCCCATTATTATTCAATAGGTAACATTGATAAGGCAACGCGCCCTTTTTTCATATCAACATCATCTACCCAGACCTTTACAATTTGCCCGACAGACACCACATCTAACGGATGCTTCACAAACTGTTTGCTAAGTTTAGAAATATGTACTAAACCATCTTGTTTCACACCAATATCGACAAACGCACCAAAGTCAACAACATTTCGAACAGTTCCTTCTAACTCCATGCCACGCTTTAAATCTTCTAATTTGAGAATTCCCTTTTTCAAAAGTGGTTTTGGTAATTCATCACGCAGATCTCGTTCCGGACTAATTAAAGCATCTATAATATCAATTAATGTCGGCTCACCGATATTTATCTCTTGAGATAATTTAGAGAGCTCTACTCCTTCTAAACACTTTTGTAAGTGCGGTTGTCCTACATCATCAATTGATAACCCTAAGCTTTTTAATAGTAATTCAACATTTTTATACTGCTCTGGATGAATACTTGTTCTATCAAGTGGATTTTCCCCTTCTAGTATACGTAAGAAACCAATACATTGTTCATACGTTTTGGCACCTAAACGTGGTATTTTCTTCAACTCTGTACGCTTTGTAAATTTCCCGTCTTCTTCACGTTTGTTTACAATATTTTTCGCAACTGTTTTTGATAATCCGGAAACGTATTGCAATAGCGCTACAGAAGCTGTATTCACATTCACCCCTACTTGGTTAACGGCTGTTTCCACGACAAATGTTAATGATTCATTTAATCTTTTTTGTGATACATCATGTTGATATTGTCCTACCCCAACTGATTTCGGATCAATTTTCACAAGTTCGGCAAGCGGATCTTGCAGACGTCTTCCAATCGAAACGGCACTTCTTTCTTCAACTTGTAGATTTGAAAATTCTTCACGAGCCAAATCAGAAGCTGAATATACACTAGCGCCTGCTTCATTAACAATAATATAAAATACATCTCGCATTACTAATTGTAAGACATCTACTATAAACTCTTCCGTTTCCCTAGAAGCTGTACCATTTCCAATCGCAATCATCTGAACCTGATATTTTTCTATAATAGAAACAACTTTTGTTTTTGCATCTTCATATTTCCGAACAGGTGGGTGCGGATAAATGACATCAATATGCAGAACTTTCCCTGTATCATCTACTACCGCTAACTTACATCCTGTTCGATATGCAGGATCTACTGCTAATACCACTTTCCCTTTCATCGGTGGCTGTAACAGTAAATTACGTAAATTCTCAGAGAAAATATGAATCGCTTGTTCTTCCGCTGTTTCAGTTAATTCTTTTCGAATTTCCCTTTCAATTGATGGCTGAATTAATCTTTTATATCCATCTTCAATCGCTAACTGTACATACGCTGCACTTTTGGAAGAAACATCATGAATCACTTTTTTATGTAAAAAACGAACAATCTCTTCTGTTGGTGGGACAACAGAAACTTTTAGAACTTCTTCTTTTTCACCACGATTCATGGCTAATACACGATGAGGTACAACCTTCTGCAGTGGCTCTTCATAACTGTAATACATCTCATATATATTTTTTTCATCTTTTTCTTCATCTTTTACAGAAGACGCAATCATTCCTTTTCTAAAGGTAACATTTCGAATCCAGCTGCGGTACGCCGCATCATCGGATACAAGTTCTGCAATAATATCTTGTGCACCTTGCAATGCTTCTTGGGCAGATTGTACTTCTTTCTCGGCATTAACAAATTCCTTTGCCTTATCTTTCGGGTCTTCTTTCGTAAACAGGATTAACCACTCAGCTAACGGCTCTAGTCCCTTGTCTTTCGCGATCGTCGCTTTCGTTCTTCTTTTTTCTTTATAAGGACGGTACAAATCCTCTACTTCCTGTAGCTTTGTTGCAGATACAATATGATGGCGTAGCTCTTCTGTTAATTTTCCCTTTTCGTTAATCAGACGAAGAACTTCTTCTTTCCGATCTTCAAGTTGCATCATATATTGCCATCTTTCTAAGATTGCACGAATTTGCACTTCATCTAAAGAGCCTGTCCATTCCTTTCGGTAACGAGCAATAAATGGAACTGTGTTACCTTCTTCTGTTAATTGAATAACATGACGAACTTGCTTTTCTGTAAAGCCTAATTCTTTCACTAACATTTTCATTAACGCTTGTCGATTATCTATCATTTCCATATACAACCGTAACCTCCTCTAATAAAAAAAGTTGCCCCTAAAAGAGAGCAACTTAAACTGCCGATTTAAAAATCTATTAGTCCTAAACTAATTTGTAAAGCTTCGTCTACACGACTCATCATCATCTCATCTAAATGAGTGATTTTGTCCGTTAAGCGTTGCTTATCGATTGTTCGAATCTGCTCGAGCAAGATAACAGAATCTCTCTCAAATCCGTACTTTTTTGCATCAATTTCCACATGTGTGGGCAATTTTGCTTTCTGAATCTGTGCAGTAATAGCCGCTACAATCACAGTCGGACTAAAACGATTTCCGATGTCATTTTGAATGACAAGAACCGGACGAACGCCTCCTTGCTCAGAACCAACAACTGGGGAAAGGTCTGCAAAATACACGTCGCCGCGTTTTACAATCAAAATATTACCCCCCGCTAACTAAGCGTTCTACTGTATGAGCTGCTTCATACTCTGCTAAGAAAGCTTCAGATGCAATACCAAGATTAATTTTTCCCATTTCAATATACCCACGTCGCATTGATTCATGTTGGTAGCGTTTCTTCGTCTTATGTTGACGCAATAACAGTTGTGTTGCCTGGCAAATTAGTTCATGGCGATTCTTATTCTCTTGTTTTCCAATTCCGTCCAATTCCGTTACCACTTGCTTTGGCAACCGAACCACGATTTCAGTAGTTACACTTGATTCGGACACAAAAATACACCTCCACCGTCAACTACACACCCAAATATATATGACACCTATTGTAATAATACCATTGTATGGAGCCTGTTGCAAAGACTTCCTTATTCCTTGTTTATGTTTTCCAATTCACAAACAAAACATTCACTCTCATTTACTTTTTATCTCTTTTTAACAAGAAGTGAAGGGGAATTTCCACGAACAGGAGCCCCCATCATTATTGATAACTAGCAAGTAGGGACTATCACAAAGATGTTTGCTTATATATCATTTAAATAGTTTATTACTTTTACCACTTCCCCATGTCGTATGAATACACGTGGAACACGAAAACTAATTGTCGCGATAATCTCATAATTAATGGTATTTGAATACTCGGCAACCTCAGTTGCACTAATGTACTCATCACCTTGCTGTCCAATCAGGGTAACCTTTGTTCCAAGTGGTACTTCACAGGGAAGATGCAACATACATTGATCCATTGTAATCCGACCTACAATAGGAACTCTTTTCCCCTGAACGAGCACTTCAAATCTCTGTAGTCGTCTAAGCCAACCATCTGCATATCCAATCGGTACTGTCGCAATCCACTCTTCTGTCTTCGTACGATATGTGACATTATAGCTAATCCTATCACCTTTAATGACTTGTTTAATATGTGCGACTGTTGTATGAAATGAAAGAGCAGGTTCTAATTTAATTGGTAAATAAGGGCGTATTTCTACAGAAGGTGATAACCCATACATTGCAATTCCAATTCGAACTGCATTAAATGTAATTCCAGCAAATCGCATAGTAGCTGCACTATTTGCCGTATGAATAAATGTTGGATTCACCCCGAATGCTTTCAACCAACTAAGTTGCTCTAAAAAAGTGTTATACTGCTTATCAAAGTAAGATGTCTCTACTTCATCTGCTGTTGCAAAATGCGTATATACCCCTTCCAACTCCAAAAAGGGGGCATCTTCTAAGCTTCGTAAGAACTCTTTTAACTCTTTACGTTCACGAATCCCAATTCTACCCATACCACTATCGAAGTTAATATGAAACTTCATCGAGAACGGGCTATCCCAAATTTCTACTGCTTCTTCAACCCATTCCTTTTGAAAAACAGTTAGTGCTACATCATTCTCAGCAGCTACATTCACATCACGTGGCGGTGAAGGACCTATTACTAAGATTGGTGCAGTAATCCCAGCACGCCTAAGTACTAGTGCCTCATCTAAAAAAGCAACTGCTAATCTTGTTGCTCCTGCTTCTAATGCTGTTCTCGCTACTAGAACATAGTCATGTCCATATGCGTTCGCTTTCACTACAGCAAAAATCTCGACACTTTCCGGAATGATTTCTTTAATGTGCGTTACATTATTGTAAATTGCATCCAAATTTACTTCTACCCACGTATCACGGTAAAACGATGATTCCATAAAAACACTTCCTTATATACGATATGCGAAGCTCATTCTTTTATATTCGTCTTTTTATGAAATCCATTCCTCAAGACAAGAAAAAACGTGGTGCATACACATCACCACGCCTTAAAAGTTTATCCCGCTATTCACGAGCATTAAAACCCCACCCTCAAGATTTAGAGAAAAACAAGGAAAATAGATGGGGAGTAACTGCCTGTAAAATCCTGATTTGTGATGACTTTCCATCAATTTCGAATCCCACACTGGTAGAGTTTCCACTTTATTTCACCTGCTTTTCTGCAACAGAACGAGCTACCATTAACAGCTCATCTGATTTTAAACCTTTAGACACGAGCATATATTCCACTCCGTTATGCGACCATGTTAATGAGTCTTTCGCTAGAGCACCAATTGTAAAGCCAAGATCGACTAACTCTCCACTTACACTTATTGACGCTGAAGCTTCAGCAACCTTCGCTTTTTCTTGTATCAATGTAAAGGATTTCTTATTTCCAGTGTATGTGAGTATCGCACGCTTGCCACCGTCTGTCTTTAACTCTTTTTCTTCATTTAAAACCATCCCTTGCGGAGTATCACGTGGATATAAAATAGCAAATGGCTTATCTTCTTTCGCTGTTGTTTGCACATCCACTTGCGCCCTGGACATATTTTGTTTCGTATCAAATGCCCCCTTATCAAACTTTGTATCAAACTTTACTTTTGAAAAATCTACTTTCACAAGAACATTTTGATCATTATCCATCAATTTTACCGAAACAGGCGCTAAATCACTTTTATTAAATTTAATCTCTTGCTTCGGCAGCATATTTTGATGGTGATAATTCGTTTTTGTTTTAAACACATAATATTTATCCGTTTTCTCAAATGAAAGATTCTTATCATTTAAAATATCTCTTACAAGTGACTCATACAAATAAGCTTGGCTGCTATTTTGCGGCCAGTCGCTTTGAAATCGAAAACTTTTATTAAGAGCTGGTGTTAATACAAAAACACCCTCATTATTTCGTAAAATAATTTGACTTTGATCCTTTTTCGTATTTTTTAAATTCACACGATAATAAGAAGGTTCTTTGTGCCAAACTTCCACGTTATACTCTTGTGGTTCATTCCCCGTTTTAATAGATAACTTTGCTTCAGCTTGATAACTCTTCATACCCTTAACCTTCGCTTCTAAATCTCGCACGACGTCTTCCTGTTTCTTTTCCATACAACCCGCTAACACGAAAACGGTCAATAAACCGACAATAACTAAAAATAGCCGCCTTTTCATCATTTCAGCCCCTTTGCCCCTATAAATGAATGGAAGATATTTCTTCCTTATCGCTAAATCAAATATATGAGACAAAGATGTAAAATATGCAGACTAGCGTGCCGAGCTTTCTAAAACAACCTGTGCC
>NZ_JBFTMC010000160.1:0-7431 GCF_056396765.1 Bacillus sp. 05T22 | reverse complement strand
CCTTCTTAGCAACAGTAAATAATAAGGAGAATAATAGAAAAAGATGTTTACCACTATAACCGGTAAACATCTTTTTTATATCCAGCCCTTTTCTTCCGCAATCGCAATTGCTTCAAGTCGGTTTTTCGCATTTAATTTTGTTAACACATCTGAAATATAATTCCGTACAGTACCAGATGAAAGATACAGTGTCTTCGCAATTTCATTTGCTGTTTTTCCTTCTTTCGCTAATAGAAGTACTTCTTTCTCACGATCTGATAATGGATTTTGTTCTTGCCATAACCCAAACATTAATTCAGGGGAAATCTCTCGTTTTCCTTGCATCACATTGCGAATCGCTGCCGCTAAATCTTCACTTGGGCTATCTTTTAATAAATACCCGTAAACACCCGCTTTCATTGCTCTTTCAAAATATCCTGGACGTGCGAATGTCGTTAAAATCATTACCTTACATAATGATTTTTTCTTCTGCAATGTTTCAGCAACATCTAAGCCGCTTTGAATCGGCATTTCAATATCCATAATACTAATATCTGGCTGTAATGATTCAATTAACTTTAAAGCTTCTTCCCCATTTGCCGCTTGTCCAACTACTTCAATATCATCTTCTAGATCAAGAAGGGCTCCTAGTGCTCCACGAAGCATTCGTTGATCTTCGGCAATAATAATTCGAATCATGCCCTCACCTCATCTTTTCCTGTTCTAATTACGATTGGAACTTTTACCGTTAAAAGCATCCCGGGATGCGTTTCATCTAGTTCAATTGCCCCATCAATAAGTGCAATTCGTTCTTTCATACCGCGAATGCCATTTCCATCATGACCTTGTGCTTGTAACCCCACTCCATTATCTTTCACCTGCAAAATAAGTTCTCCTTGTGCTTCAAATATAGAAACTGTACACATCGATGCCTTACTATGCTTAACAACATTTGTTACAGCCTCTCTTAAACACATACCTAAAATATTTTGTTCAAGCGGTGACAATGCACTAGAACTCGCCTTCTGTTCTACTTCTAGCGTAATATTAGCCGCTTGCAAAATTGCCTTTATTTGTTCAAGCTCTTCCTCTACCGTAATCATCTGCATATCAGAAATTAATTCACGCAGCTGTTTTAAAGCTGTGCGTGATGTTTGTGTAATTTCCTTGGCTTCAAGACTTGCACGCTCCGGATTTTTCGCAATCAACTTCTCAACAAGCTGACTTTTTAGCGTAATAAGAGATAACGTATGCCCTAACGTATCGTGAAGATCTCTTGCGATTCGCTGACGTTCTTCACGCTTTACTAGGTCTTTAATCTGTTCATTTGCTTCGTTTAATTGCATTCTCAACATTTTTTTCTGATTAAAGTTACGCATACCAAATGGTGTAAGAAGCATTAAAATAAACATTGGAACTATATTGACTAAACTTGTAGTTGTTAGCTGCTTTACATACACGAATATAAAAGCTCCAAGCATTACAATCAAAAAACCAAACAACACTCGAAATACTTTTTTAGTTGGTGCAAATCCTATCGCACTTGCAGTAAAAAAGCCAAAAAAGATCATAAAGGGATTATAGAGTAAAGCAAATAGGAATATGAGCACCATTTGAATACACGCCCATAAAATAAACGTCTTTTTCACAAAATAAAGCTGACGGTATGTGATGACAAAAATCATCAGCATACCGCTCCCCATTAAAAGCTTCCATCCTGATACTTGCGTTAAATTATAAATTGGAAATAGTAGATATACAAACCACATATAGGGGAAAAACCCCATATGCTTTGGAAAAATTTCAAACTGCTTCTTCTCGATCATTTATACCGCTTCCTGTCTCTTTCTTATATATATTGATATTACAACAAATATAAGGAAATAACCTCCTAAAATCGCGATATTCTCCCAGCCTATAGATTTCCCCGCTACAATATCCCATGCCCCGCTTCCGAAGTGATATGTTGGTGTCCACTCTCCAATTGTTCTTAGCACCTTTGGAAAGATTTCGATTGGCATCCATAAACCGCCTAGTACTGCTAAACTCATATTTAAAATGTTTGCGAGACCAGAAGCTGCATCTGCCTTCTTAATTGAACCTACAATCGTTCCAAGTGCTAAAAACGGCGTCACACCTATTAATAGCCATAATCCAGCACCAATCCATTGCCCGATCGTTAATTCCACGTTATTGATTAGCATGCCTGCAAGAAAGATCACAAGTATTGAAAAAGCATTTACCACTGTTTGAGAAATAATTTTAGCTGTTAAATATGCTCCCTCTGGAAGTGGTGTAATTTTTAAAAGATGTGTCCATCCCTGCCCTTTTTCTTGAGAAAGTCTCACACCAAAACTAAAAAGTGCTGTTCCTACAATACTGAAAGTAGCCATCGAAATTAAATAGTGCGCTTTCCAAGCATCTCCGTTCTGTGGTACTTGAATGACATTTGTAAAAATGTAATAAAACAGAACTGGCATTAATAATGAGAAAAAGATAAATAATTTATTGCGGAACGTACGTAAAATTTCTATTTTGCATTGCATCCATAAGGCTTTCATGCAATTCCCTCCTTCTGGTTTGCGACAAACTGTTCAAACGCTTCATCAAGACTTCCTCGTTCAACTGAGATATCTGTAACAGGTAAATTCTCTTTATAAATTGCTTGCAACGTAGCATCCGTATCATCTGTTGTGAGAATAACACGCGATTCATGAAACTGTACTGCTGTAACATGCGGTAGCCCCTTCAGCAAGCCTGTCGGAATTTTTTCTTTTGTATAAAATGAAATGGTTTTTCGAGAAATCGTTGCTTTCATTTCCTCCGGAGTTCCATCAGCAATGATTTCTCCGTTTGCAAATAGTAAAATTCGATCTGCTAACGCATCTGCTTCTTCTAAATAATGCGTTGTCAAAATAATCGTTTTCCCTTCACTTGCTAGCTTTCGGATCGTTTCCCAGAAAGCCTTTCTAGACGTAATATCCATTCCGACAGTCGGTTCATCTAAAAATAATAAATCCGGGTTTCCAGCAAGTGCGAGTGCAAAGTTTAATCTTCTTTTTTGACCACCTGATAATTTTTCACAACGCTGCCTTTTTTCCGATTCTAAATTTGATAACTGAAGCAATGTTTCTTTTGCAATTGGATTCGTATAATAGCTGCGAAATAGGTCAATTGCTTCCTCCACTGATATACTATCGATAACACTCACCTCTTGTAGCATTGCACCGAGGCGATTACGAACTGCTCGCCGCTTGGGACTCTTTCCAAATATAGAAACACTTCCTTCTGATGGATCCTTTAATCCAAGCATCATTGAGATTGTTGTTGTTTTCCCTGCACCGTTTGGCCCAAGAAGTGCAACAATCTGCCCCTTCTCCACATGAAATGAAACGTTATTTACAGCCTTTTTATGTTTAAATGTTTTTGAAACACCATTTACTTCAATAATCTTTTCCATCTTGCCACCTCCACTATTCCTTATATTTACATTGTATATATTGGAAGAGATGGAAAACAGTACGATGCGTCATGATGTGAATATGACAATTGTCATAAAGTGAAACTTTAATCAGTGGGGAGATGTATCCCCACTGATTATTAGCCCTCACCAATTCGGCTACGAGCAGTTTATCTCTTACCTAGCTTGCTTTCTCCGAATTTTAAGGTGGGAATATTACTGCCAGCGAATAGCGGGAGAAATACTTACGAAAGAAATTAACCAGTTAATTCCACTTCGAAACTTCAATGGAGATGAGTTAATCGCACGCAAGTAGCAGGACAAAAACAAACATGATACAATCGTATAAGATTTATAATTGAGGAAGGACAGTGGTTTTTTATGATTATTCGTAATGAACAAGATTTGGAAAGTTTACGAAAAATCGGCCGCGTTGTTGCGCTTGCACGCGAAGAGATGAAAAAACAAGCAAAGCCAGGTATGACAACGAAAGAGCTTGATTTGATCGGTAAAAAAGTATTAGATGAGCACGGTGCTATTTCTGCACCTGAAAAAGAATATGATTTTCCAGGTGTAACTTGTATTAGTGTAAATGAAGAAGTTGCACACGGTATTCCAAAAGATCAAGTATTAAAAGAAGGCGACTTAGTAAATGTTGATGTATCTGCGGCACTTGACGGTTATTATGCAGATACAGGTATCTCTTTTGTTCTTGGGCAAGATGAAGAAAAAGAAAAACTTTGCCAAGCAGCAGTAGATGCATTTTGGGCAGCAATGAAAAAAGTAAAAGCTGGTTCGAAACAAAACCAAATCGGTCGTGCAGTTTCTAACTTTGCTCATAAAAATGGCTATGCCGTTATCCAAAACTTAACAGGTCATGGCATCGGTCTTAGCTTACACGAAGCACCAAATCACATTCTAAGCTACTACGATCCAATGGATAATGCACTTCTTAAAGATGGTCTTGTTATCGCTGTAGAACCTTTCATTTCTATGAAAGCTGACCATATTATTGAACGCGGCGATGACGGTTGGACATTTGTAACACCAGATAAAAGCCTTGTTGCACAATGTGAACATACAGTCGTCGTAACACGCGGTGAGCCGATTATCTTAACTGAACTGTAAGGGATAAAAGGAATGTAAGTGGCATTCCTTTTTCTATACAAAAAAGA
This sequence comes from Bacillus sp. 05T22, assembly GCF_056396765.1. Lineage (NCBI taxonomy): Bacteria > Bacillati > Bacillota > Bacilli > Caryophanales > Bacillaceae > Bacillus > Bacillus sp. 05T22. The sequence goes on along the minus strand of NZ_JBFTMC010000160.1, from coordinate 2,817 downwards.
AGAGAAATCACACTGATTTCTCTTCTTTTCATATGGATGCCTTACATCTACTGATAATTATCATAAAATGTGGAAACATGACAATTATCATGTTCAAAAGGTTCAAGCATAGGAAAAGGAAATCTCACCATAGATTTCTTTTTCTCTACATATTCTAAAGCTTGGGTACACTAGACATGCAATTTAGGGGCTTTCAAAACAAGAAAGCGAACCTTTGTCTAAAATAATAGCACATACATCTTCTCTAAAAATATGCAAATATGCATATGAAATGATCCTACTTTTATTTCTCAACTTGAATTAATTGAARATACAAAAAACAAGAGATAGAATAGAGTCGTTATCCGTCTTCTTTTGTCAGTCAGATAGAATAGAAGAATAGGAGAGGAATATATGAAGAGAACATTGAAACAAAAAATAGTAAGCTCTTTGCTTGCTGCAACACTCGCTGTCAGCTTAGCTCCAATTGGACAAGCAAAAGCTGATTCCCCGTCAGAAACGATCAAAACTCCACCTATTACAGGGCAAGTTGATGCTAACCGTGCAATCGAACACGTCCGTTTTTTATCAGAAACAATTGGCCCGCGCCCTGGTGGAACACAATCAGAAAAATGGGCTTCTCGCTATGTTGGGATGAAATTACAGTCAATGGGATATGAAGTAGAATATCAGCCATTTGCTGTACCCGATCAATATGTGGGATTTATTGATTCTCCTTTATCACGTTCAAAAAACTGGCAAGCAGGCGCTGCTCCGAATGCTTTAATTTCTACTGAGGCTGTTACCGCTCCCCTCATTTTTGTACCAAATGGAACAAACCTAGACGAAATTCCAAATGAGGTAAACGGGAAAATTGTCTTATTTGAAAGAGGTGAAACAGTAACGGACTACAACAAACAAGTAGAAAATGCCGTTGCAAAAGGTGCAAAGGGTGTCCTCTTATATAGTTTAATTGGCGGTCGCGGTAACTATGGACAAACTTTCAATCCAAGATTAACGAAAAAACAGTCAATCCCTGTATTTGGTCTTGCTTATGCACAAGGTAATGCCTTCAAAGAAGAATTAACAAAAAAGGGAAATGCAATCCTTTCTTTAAAAGCACGACATGAATCAAACCTACAATCTCTAAATGTTATCGCGAAAAAGAAACCGAAGAACAGCACTGGAAATGAAAAAGCTGTTATCGTAAGTTCCCATTATGACAGTGTTGCTGGAGCACCAGGAGCAAACGACAATGCCTCTGGAACAGGTTTGGTATTAGAATTAGCTCGCGCATTTCAAAATGTAGAAACTGACAAGGAAATCCGTTTTATTGCTTTCGGATCAGAAGAAATGGGACTAATCGGATCTGAACATTACGTTGACAACTTATCACAAACAGAACGCGATCGTATTTTAGGTGTGTTTAATGCTGATATGGTTGCTACAAGCTATAAGAAAGCAAAAAATTTATATGCAATGACTTCAGATGGATCTACGAATCTTGTAACTGATGCTGCACTAAATGCTAGTAAGCAATTAAATAATGATCTTGTTCTTCAAGGAACATTCGGTTCTAGTGACCATGTACCGTTTGCTTATGCTGGCATCCCTGCAGCTCTGTTCATTTGGATGGGAGTAGATAGCTGGGATCCACTTATCTATCATATTGAAAAGGTATACCATACACCACAAGATAACGTTCTAGAAAACATTTCACCTGAACGTATGAAAATGGCGTTAGATGTCATTGGTACTGGTGTTTATGATGTTCTTCAAAAACCAGCTATACAAACAGGGCAGAAAGCTGCTTAATTATCATCAAAGCCACTCACTCCAAAGTGGTGGCTTTTTTTGTTAAAAAAAAAATAAATATGCATAAAAGCATATTTATTTCAAGGTATTATCATGTATAATACTAAATATAACAATAACTAAATATAACAATAATAATTATACTTGATAAGAACATTTCTATTATTAAAAACAACGATTCTTGCAGGTGTATTAACTTTTGCTGGACAGGAGCTACTGCTGCAACCATTCAAGAACAAAGCTTTACAAAATACTATTTCTAATTTCGCTATAGAAACCCCCCTTCAGGTTGCATTCTTTCCTTCACCTTATCATGAAGTTTTTTTGAATATCTACCTAAAGGGAGTAATATCAATAGTAATTTTTTAAATTTGTCTGCTACTYAGATTACAGTGTAATCAATAATCTAAAGCTTTTTTATTATTTTATTCGTTGACGAGCGAATAGAAGTCCACCTAAAAGGAACAATACCATACCTCCAACAATTGAAATGATTTCCGTGGATGTTCCTCCTGTGTTAGGAAGTAATACTGTCGGCTTATCATTTTCTGTAGTAGGTGGAACTTTTGAATCGTTATTTGTGTTTGGATCTTTTGGATCTGTGCTTGGATCTTTTGGATCTGTGCTTGGATCTTTTGGATCTACGTCCTTGATTTTTGTATTCGTGATGTCATAACCATTCACTTCTGTTTGGTATCCATCTACTTTTTGTTCTTTCACTTCATACTTATATGCCTTTCCTTCGGCATCGTATGCCGCTAAATCTTTGAATTCATATTTCCAACCGCTTGCTTCACTTACTTCTTGTGTCGCAAGCACTTGGCCATTTTGTAGTAAGTCTACTTTGATCATTGCCGGACGATCTTTCGCATTGTCGTCTTTCCATGTCTTCGTTCCTTCTACTTTTGTTTGACCAACCTTTGTATTCGTGATGTCATAACCTTTTACTTCTGTTTGATATCCGTCTACTGCTTGTTCTTTTACTTCATACTTGTATGCCTTTCCTTCGGCATCGTATGCTGC
>NZ_JBFTMC010000159.1:0-7725 GCF_056396765.1 Bacillus sp. 05T22 | reverse complement strand
ATCTAGCCCACCTAATGTAAACGTAAGTTCTTTCGGCACTGGATCACGATAAAACTCTGAGAATGCTAATAGCTTATTTTTGATTTCCCCTGTTTCTTTATCTCTTGCTTGCAGGCGATAAGAATGAACAAGTAGATTATCTACTGCTTGCGGGAAAGTCGCTGTTACTGAACTCTCAGTTACATTTGAAACTTTTAACTTTGCATTTTGCTCGAAAGATGGTTTTTCTTTATCACGGTTTTCCACATGTTTAAACGATTCTTTTTTAGCTGGTAATTGAACTTTCCACGGTTCACCTGTCCAAGAATTCGTGTGGAAATCACGACGATTAATTGTTACTTCTTTATCGTCTACCTCTACTAATAAACCTTGGCTTAAATCGCTTGCACCTGGCGGAATATTACCTTGAACTTTCCCGCCCTCTACTTCCATATAACTTACTGAAGATGTTCCAACAGATGTAAAGTCTTTTTGATGAATGGATCTTGGATCATCTAATGGATAGTGCGAATGACCAGAGAATGTAATTGCTTGCGGATAATCTTTTAATACTTCATTAATTTTTGCACTGTCCTTCGTTCCCCATTCATGACTACCATACACAGTTTCTTTAATGTGTTGGTGCAAGAACACGAAAATTGGTTTTTCTGGGTCATCAGCTTTTGCCTTTGCAATTTCTTCTTTCAACCAATTAATTTGTTTATCAGAATAATATCCATGTGTCGTTCCATCTTCTGGTGACATAACAAGGAAGTGATATCCCTTCACGACTTTATGATAATAAATAGATTCCATTCCTGTCTTTTCTAAGAAACGTTTTTGTGCATCCCCTGCCAATAAACCATTCCAGTAATCATGGTTTCCAAGTGAATTCATTCTCACTGCATCTTTATTTGCATATTGATTATACACTTGCATAAAACGATCATATTGCTGATTAGACCCTGAATCTGTAAAATCACCAACGATAACAAATGCGTCTTGTTTTGGCGCAAGTGTATTAAACTGTTCAATCGCTCTTTTCCAACGGAACGTATCATCTGTTCCGCTATTTTTAATATGTACGTCACTTACAACCGGAAAGACAAGTTTTTTCTCCTGCGGTTTTTCCTCTTGTTTCTTCTCTTCCGTTTGTGCGAAAGTGTTCCATGGAAACGATACAAACGCTAAAATGAAAACTGCTAATAATCCAATAAGACCTGTTACCTTCTGAAACATATTCCTACTCACGTAAATCCTCCTCATATGTTTGATTCAGTACAAGGATTATTGTATCTAACACATATTAACCTCGTTTAAATGAATAATGAAAAATATTACATCTTTGTAAATATACAGTCAGTTTCCTGTAAAGTTCCACAACAGCTATATAAATACAAATAAAAAACGACATAAAACCTTTATTTTTAGGTGGGAGAGAGCATCCGGCCGTGCATAGAAGCGGTCAGATCCTCTTCCTGCCCCATGCCAAGTTAAAACAAAAAGAAAAAAACGAGTGCAGGTCACCTTTTGTTCTTCATAGCCGCAACTTATATGTTGGCAAATCAAAATGGAACAACTATATATCACTCATATATAGTTGTTCCATTTAAATCTCTATTAGACTAAATAGTAGATATGATGTCGATTAGCCCTACATGGAATATACAAAAGGATTTAACTTTACAATCTAGAAAAAGTATTATGTGATAACCAAAAGATGTTTGGAGGATAAAATTTGATTTTCTTTGATATTGATGGCACTTTACTAGATTATGATTATGCTGAAAAACAAGGCATTATAGACTTTTTTCATACACAAAGGGAATTTTCACACTTAGAACCAAAACCATTGATTGAACTATGGAACAGGATATCAAGTGAGTACTTTCAATTATTCCTTGATGGATCCCTATCCTTTCAAGAGCAAAAACAAAAACGGATGAAAAGGATATTTAAAAAGGTTAATCTAACTATTTTAAACGAAGAAGCTGATCAAAAATTCGGACTGTATCTACAACATTTTCAACGTAATTGGACTGTCTACAATGATGTAAGGAAATGCCTAGATTTTTTGAAGAACAAAGGGTTTGAACTAGGAATCATAAGCAATGGTGATTACAACCAACAAGTTCATAAACTTAAACAAATAGGGATTCATCATTATTTCTCTCATATTATTACATCTAGCCAAGTTGGAGTTGCTAAACCAGATTCGAAAATATTTAAAGAAGCAGCAATTAGAATGAATCAAGACACTAAGGAATGTTATTATGTAGGAGATCGCTTAGATACCGATGCAGTTGGAAGTAAAAATGCTGGGATGACAGGGATATGGATTAACCGTATAGATGATAAAAAGCATAAGGATATTATTACCATACATTCGCTATCACAATTGGAGAAAGCTATAAAAGTAGATTTTAATCACACAAAAAGATAGTCTATGTTAACAAAAGGTGCTTTCTGTATATGAAAGCACCTTTTAAGTCCCATACTTTTTCTATCGTCTAAAATACCTTTAATCAAACAATAGTCTCATCATCTTTCACATTGACTCCGCTTTATTTTTCTTTTTCAAAAACTTGAAAATAAACATTCCTATCACAATGAAACAAACAACCCCTAGTATCGGTAATGTATATTGTTCAACAATTGCCCCTGCCTTTTTCCAATGAGGTCCTAATTTCAATCCCACATATACATATAGCGTTGTGAGTGGCAACATCGCTACAAATGTGTATATGTTAAATTTCCAAATGTTCATTTTGGCGATTCCACATGGAACTGAAATAAGTGTACGAACCCCTGGAATAAATCGGCCAAGAAACGCCACAGCTGGTCCATATTTTCCAAAGAAATGATCTGCTTTTTGAATCTGTTCTTCCTTTATAAAAAAGTATTTTCCATATTTCAGTAATAACGGTCGACCACCATAATAACCGATTGCATATAGTGTTAGCGGCCCCGTCGTTCCTCCGATCGTTCCAGCTAATACTGCGAGCCAAAAATTCATATCTCCTTCGTATACCCAATATCCAACAAGCGGCAACACAATTTCTGCTGGAATAAACTCAAATGTTAATGCTAGAATTACACCAAAATAAGAAAACTGCTTTAAATACTCAATCACATCTAAAATAAACTGCTCCATTTATGAACTCCTATCCTTTATTTAAATTATATTTTTCTTGTAAGTGCTTCGGTGCCATTTTCACAATTCGCTGTAAAATAAATAAGACAACAGCAATATCATCTAATCCCCCAAAAAACAGTAGAAAATCAGGGATGAGATCAAATGGAAATACGACATACCCAATTAAAAAAACAATGGATAGTATTTTCTTCTGCATAGCGACTTCTTTTGATGTAAAAAAGTCATATAAAAATGGACCAAATCGACGAAAATGAAGCATAAATCGAAATCGGTTTATAAACTTTTTCATTTTTCACCTCTCCTTTTTCTGCATACAAAAAGGACCTTTACCAAATATAGTAAAGGTCCTAAAAAAGACAATAAGGGGCCTTTACCATTGCTGGTAAAGGTCTCACTAACAACAAATCGTTGCCAATAAAGCCGAGGGTTTCTCCCTGTAATGACGACTTTATTGTGACAAGTTACTCCCCTTTATATACGCAATTTTATAAAATTACCTTAAAATATTTGATAGAACTTGTCAATCTTTTTCTATTGTTGAAGTAACTGATACATACTTGCTATCGCTTGTATTTCAGAACTTGGTGCTGGTGATAGCTGATAATACCCTTTCTTCACCATATACTGCCAAATGTCATAAGCATGGTGACTACTATTTAAAAAGGTATTTTCTAAAAGCGTTCTTAGTTCTGGATTCGCACACTCTAATAAAGAACCTGCACAATTAAATGCAGAAGATTTTTGATTCAGTAAATATCCAAGTGCAATTGATCGATCATTAGGAGGCTGCGCAGCCATGCTTGGTGTAACTGGCAAATACTTTTGTGAAGGTGCCTCTGTATAAGAAGCTAATACTGGTTTTAATTTAGACGGCTGAAACTTTGATATATTTGGAGTTGTCTCACCTTGTATAAATTCCACCTTCAAATTATAATCTTGCACATGAAGAGGAAGATGATTCTGTAACATTTGTTTCAACTCATCATCCTGTGCTTGCTGTATATATGTAGACATCGTATTAATCGTATTATAGTCTCCTGCTATCAGTTCACTTAAGTCACGTAATTCATGCGTTGCTAATTGCATATACTATTCCCCTTTCTACAATTCTTTTCTAGCATCTCCTAACAAAACAAAAATACTATATAAAAATCCACATCACTGCGGATTTTTATATAGTATAAATTAAAGTGGATTACACTTCGGCATCTCTAATCCTGAAGCTTGTGCTAATTTCAATAAATAATAACATTCTTCCCTTGCCATATGGTCTGCCATTCTTCCAGATATTAAGCTTAATACTTGATTAGATAACTCTAATTCTTCTAATTCGTGAAGAAAACGGGAGAATAGTGTTAATTCTAATGAAACATCTTTTGTAAATTTTTTTAGAGCTGGAAAAGAATGTAGTTCCGCCCGTAAGTAACCTGTCATTTCCACAGCTTTTAAATAAAACTGTTCAAAATGCTTTTCATATTCTTCACTCTTCTCTTTCAGTCGTTTCTCGACCAGATCTAATCCACCTGAAATGGCACCTGCATGACCCGCTGCATCCGTTAGCCAAGCAAGATGATAATGCAATTCATGAAAAACAGGTGGCACTTCTCCTTTTATTAAATATTCTAATACCATTATATACTCTTCCACTTCGTTCACCATATGGTTAATAAAAGTTGGTGTAAAATGAATGACAATTTTTCCTTCCAATTGCTTTTGTATAATATTTAACTTAAATTTTCTAATTTCCTTTGCTACTTTATGTGCATCTTTCGCAAATGCAATCAAATTTACCGTATGAATATTACTGAGAAATCTATCAAATGTTTGGACAAAATACATCGCTTTTTGAATATCTTCACTTTCATTTTGAGCTAAAGCATCTAAAAGAAACTGCGCATGATCGCCAAGAACCTTCAACCAGAATTTATGTTCAAACAACGCGATTTCTTCATACGTACTATTCATCCGGTTAACTCCCCCTTATCTACTCTTTCGGCGCAATTAGAATTCTATACTGGTCAGGATCATGCACAATAATACCTCTTTTCTCCGTTTTACAGCTCTCTAATTCTTGAAATGACACACAATAGAATTCTAATTTTTTTCGTACTTTTTCCATATCACAAAATGGCAAACTAAAATTTATATAAGAAGGCACTTCCTCACTGAAATCCCCGCCTTTTTCCCTATTTAAAACGAAGCAAATTCTTGTTGCACCAACATCATACCAGACGCCAGGCACATGTAATTGTGGTCGGTGTCTACTCGGCTGAAATCCCAAGATACCTTCATAAAAATATAATGTTTCCTTTAAATTTCTTACTTCTAATACAATGCAATTTGTAATAGTCTCCACGTACATTTCCTCCTTGACCCTACTAGTTTTTCTATATGAGTCATAAATAACAATTATGTCTGAATACAATACATAGTGATGAATGTTTCACTTATAAAGGAGGTTTGCATTATGGACAAATTTATGAAATCTTACACACCTTACCATAGTCCAAAAGATCCTTGTCCGCCGATTGGAAAGAGATTTTATTCAACCCCTCCTCATTTATATATGGGATTCCAACCAACTAATTTACCACAATTCCCTCCAAGAGACGCCTTACAAAAAGGCACTTTATGGCCTGCTCTTTATGATTATTATGAAAGCCCCCATAAGAAAGGAAGGTGACAAGAATCGTGACTCAAACACTGCCAGATGAATATTATGAATGGATAAAAGAGTTGCAAGAACTCGATTTTGTATTAGTTGAACTTACACTTTATCTAGATACTCATCCAGATGATGTTACAGCGATAAATCAATTTAATGATTTTTCCTATAAAAGAAGATTGCAAAAGCAAAAAATTGAAGAAAAGTATGGCCCACTCCAACAGTTTGGTAATAGCTACTCTAATGCTCCGTGGGAATGGAGTAAAGGTCCTTGGCCATGGCAAATATAAAGGAGAGAAAATATGTGGATATATGAAAAAAAATTGCAATACCCTGTAAAAGTAAGTACTTGTAATCCAGCACTTGCAAAATTATTAGTTGAGCAGTACGGTGGTGCAGATGGCGAATTGGCAGCTGCTCTCCGTTATTTAAACCAGCGCTACACGATTCCTGATCAAGTAATAGGTTTATTAACAGATATCGGTACGGAAGAATTTGCTCATCTTGAAATGATTGCAACAATGATTTATAAATTAACAAAAGACGCGACCCCTGAGCAGATGAAAGCAGCTGGACTAGATGCTCAATACGCTAATCATGATAGTGCACTATTTTATCACAATGCAGGCGGCGTTCCGTTTACAGCCACATACATACAAGCAAAAGGTGATCCAATTGCAGACTTATATGAAGACATTGCCGCAGAAGAAAAAGCAAGAGCAACTTATCAGTGGCTCATTGATTTATCAGATGATCCTGATATAAATGATAGCCTCCGCTTTTTACGTGAGCGCGAAATCGTTCATTCCCAGCGTTTCCGCGAAGCTGTTGAAATTTTAAAAGAAGAACGCGATCGAAAAATTTATTTTTAATTTTTTCAGCTACACATATCCTATTGATATGTGTATTTTTTATTGTCCATCTATCTTTCCCTAACTTCCATACCAATGTTTTTCCAAAAAGGCATAATTATTCAACTTAACGCATTATTTTTAAAATTATTTAAAATTCCCTGTTGCTTTCTAGTCATCAGACCTTTAAAATTAAAACAGTTACTCGACAAATTATTTGAATTTTCGACAAAATAACATATAGGAGGATTTTATATATAATGCGTACAACTTTAAAGCCATCGCAAATTCTCTCCATTAGCTTATTGCTATTTGCAGTTTTTTTCGGCGCTGGTAATATGATTTTCCCACCACTTCTTGGGCTTTCTTCAGGAGAAAACATGTGGGTTTCTATTTCAGGATTTATTATTACAGATGTAGGATTATCTTTATTAGCAATTGTCGCTGTTGCTCTTGCAGGTGGTAGTTTTAAAAGTTTAGCGAGCCGTGTTCATCCAAAATTTGCAGCAGTACTAGCTATTATTATTTACCTTTCAATCGGCCCACTATTTGTTATTCCACGAACTGGATCTGTTTCTTATGAAATTGGAATCGCACCGCTTTTTCCGGACCAATGGTATTCCATGTTACTATTTAGCTTTCTTTTCTTTACTGTTGTTTACTTCTTATCATTAAACCCATCCAAATTAGTTGATCATATTGGGAAGATATTGACACCAATCTTACTTGGTATTATTGCAATTATGGCAACAAAAGTGATTCTTTCACCAACAGGTTCGTTTGTTCCTCCTGTTGGCGACTATAAAGAGATTCCATTTTTCAAAGGGTTTTTAGAAGGATTTTTAACATTAGATGCGATTGGCGCTCTTGTTTTGTCAACAATTGTCGTAAATGCGATTCGTCAAAACGGTGTAACGGAAAAAGCTTCTATCGCAAAATACACAATTATTTGCGGAAGTATCGCTGCTTTCTTTTTAACGATTGTTTATTTCTTGCTTGGCTATATCGGAGCATCGAACGGAAACCTTGGTCAATTTGAAAATGGCGGTCAGCTATTAGCAACTGTTATGTAC
>NZ_JBFTMC010000158.1:0-7783 GCF_056396765.1 Bacillus sp. 05T22 | reverse complement strand
GATTTACGTCCCCATTTGTTAGCAGCTGAATCAGAGCCAACTAGAACGTCGATACGGTTACCTTTAATTGCGCCGCCAGTGTCACCAGCGATTGCTTCTCCGTAACCTTCTACCCATACTTTTGAYCCAAGTGGAATCACTTTCGGGTCAACAGCAATCATTTTCATGTTTGGATTCGCTGTTAGGTCATGACCCATTGCAGTTAATACACGACCACCATATGTGCCGCCATTTTCACTCGGATGAGCTGTATATGCTGTAGCTTCAACTGTTAGTTCACGACCACCAGAAGGAGTGTTTGTTTCTGCTGCTTTGACAGCAGGTTTAGYAGCTRGTTTTTCTTGTGCTGCTGGTGCTTTTGCCTCTGCTTTAGCAGGTGCTGCAGCTTGAGCAGGAGCAGGCGTTTCTTGTTTTTCAATAACAGGTGCTGTACCTGTTAAGAAAGGAACATGAACGTAAGCYGTTTTCCCATTATATTCGAATTGTAACCACTCATTTTGTACTTGGTTCGTTGTTTCGATCATATCGTCTTTCTTAAGCGTACCAAGAATTTCTGAGTTTGTGTTTGCTTCAGCACGTACGTTTAATACGTTTGCTGTTACGTAATAGATGCTTTTTRTAAATTCTGCGTTTACGAATGCGTCTTTACCATYTAATTTGATTTKTGACCATCCGTTTTCTGTATTTGTAACATCTAATTTATGACCATTTAATACTTTRCCTACAACTTGTGATTCAGTAGTTGGGTTCTCGCGTACATTTAATACSTCTGTTGTTACAACAGTTTCTGCTTTTGCAGAAGTAGTGAAAATCCCAAGACCAAAAACCGCTGCYGYTGCTATACCAATTAATTTTTTCATGATAGCCTCCATTSSSTTTGTTTTCGTGTCCTCATTATAGCAACAGTTTTTTWSGKRATTTRGGAWATCACACAATTACAAACSATTCGTAAYMAATCATTAATRCTYTGTAATATAGAAAGAAATAATAGAAAGCGGTTTTCATTCCGTGTTTTTAAGAGGTTTGATAGATATCTCTATTACCTATAGCACAGAGGATATTTTTCAACTGAGCTAATAATGTTACGCAGTTATTACGGTAGGTTTACTAAATGGTTACAATCCTTGAGTAATTCGTCGATTTGTGACTAAAATAGTTATATAAACATAAACAATTTGTTTGTGTATTCACAAAGAAGTGCTATATCCTTACAAAAACAACCGCATAATTGTTACAAAAAGAAAGAGCTGCCATCCGTAAATTTGGCTTTTTTCCAACTGTAACACACCTTTTTTGGGAAACACACTCCCATCCGCATCTATCTCGCACGATTTGGCGGTAACATCTCCATTTTATAATCCGAACGGTTATATGGAGGCTGAACTGTCCATAAGAATTCTAATTGGTGAAGGCTGATTTTAGAGAGCTGGAAGAAAATCACCGCAAGAAATATTTCACTCTATCCGATTTAACATATCGTAATTAGAGTCATTTTACGAAAAAAAGAAACCTACAAAAGGGGGATTTTATGAGGAAACTGACAAAAACATTTATTGTCTCATTAACATTATGTATTGCATTTACAATTTGGGGGATTATTCCCGAATCTATAATCGGAAAAGGTAATTTAGGAAATGTGACTACTGCAATTCAAACTGCATTAGTTAGTAAATTTGGTTGGTTCTATATCATTTCTGTTTCTGTTTTCTTAGGTTTAGCTATCTTTTTAATCTTTTCAAAATATGGTTCGATCCGTTTAGGGAAAGATGATGATAAGCCTGATTATAGTTATATGACCTGGTTCGCTATGCTCTTTAGTGCCGGCATGGGAATCGGTTTGATTTTTTGGGGAGTTGCGGAACCATTAAATCATTTATACGCACCGCCATTTGGGGAGAGTGCAACAGAAGAGAGTGCACGTCTTGCACTTCGTTTTTCATTCTTCCATTGGGGATTACATCCATGGGGTTTGTATGCACTTGTAGCACTTTGTATTGCTTATTTTACGTTCCGAAAAGGGAAACCAAGTACAATTAGTGCAACAGTTGGTTCTTTATTTAAGAGTGGTGAGCACGGACGGATCGCACATACGTTTGACGTATTAGCTGTATTTGCGACAGTATTCGGTGTTGCAACTTCATTAGGACTTGGAGCAAAACAAATTGCAGGTGGCCTTAGTTACTTAACATCTATTCCAAACTCATTAACAACGCAGTTAGTTATTATTGGGGTAGTAACGGTCCTATATATGTTATCTGCACAAACAGGATTAGATAAAGGGATTAAATATTTAAGTAATATAAATATTATTTTAGCCTTTGCACTTATGGCAATCTTATTATTTGCAGGTCCAACGAACTTTATTATGAATTACTTTACTTCTACAATCGGTTCGTACATTCAAGAGTTGCCAAGTATGAGCTTCCGTTTAAGCCCATTAAATGAGGGTGGTAACCAATGGATTCAATCATGGACAATATTTTACTGGGCATGGTGGATTGCATGGTCCCCATTCGTTGGTACATTCATTGCCCGTGTTTCACGTGGACGTACGATTCGTGAGTTTGTTATTGGTGTGTTGCTCGTTCCAACAATTATTGGTGCGCTTTGGTTCTCTGTATTTGGGGGAACAGGTATTCACATGGAGATGTTTGATGGAGCAAATATTTATGGACAAATTAAAGAGATGGGTACAGAAATTGGATTATTCGCTATGTTAGATCATATGGGCAGCATAGGACCAGCTTTATCTGTTCTTGCGATTTTACTGATTTCAACATTCTTTATTACTTCAGCAGACTCTGCGACATTTGTTCTTGGTATGTTAACGACAAATGGTAGTTTAAATCCCCCAAATCGTATTAAACTGGTTTGGGGTCTTGTTCAAGCAGCATTGGCAGCGATTTTATTATATGTAGGTGGATTAGAGGCATTGCAAACTGCTTCGATTATCGCAGCATTCCCGTTTGTATTTGTTATCTTCTTTATGGCTGCTTCCCTATTTAAAGAATTACAGAAGGAAGTTCGTCATCACCATAAATAATAGAAGGAAAGAGCTGATTTTGAATCAGCTCTTTTTTGGTAGGTTGTGCGAATTCCTGTTGATTAGCAGTTGTCGCAGGTTGTCGAATGGTCGATAAGTTGTGTCGAACCGCTGATATATTGTCAAAAGTAATCCATATTTTTGTCAAAAATTTGTCGGAAATGTGTTGTCACTTTTGCGTATATGTGCTATATTATTTCCTGTAAGCGATTTCAAATGGTTTTTAAGCGTATTCAAGGGGGACAACTAGAATAATGAAGCGTTACGAAAGAAAGTGGAAGCATATTTGTTTGAAACGTGTGGCACATCGCAGTGTCCAAGAAAACACGGAACCAAAGACTGAAGTGTCTAAAGAACAGCAAGAGAAGCAATTGGTTTTACAAAAATAGCAGTCACTTTTTCGTATATAAATGAAAGTAGATCGTTCGTTGGGGGATGGACGTGAAAATATTACTTTCGACTAAGGGGTATTGTCCGATATATAGATTTAAAGTAAAAATAAGCACAGAGCATACGGCGCTCTGTGCTTATTTTTTTAATCAAACGTTTGTTTAATTTTAAACGAGCCGCTGCCACTTTTACTTTTTAAACCTGACTGTCTTGTCCCATCCGATAATTTGTTTTTTATTTTTAGCGCGTAAGTATAGGAAGAGGCTTCTGATAAATAGGTACGTAAAGAGCTGGGCGTATGTGAAATACATTCATAAAAAAAGCTGACCCGAAAATTCGGATCAGCTCGATTTTTATTATAAGAACATCATACCTGCAACTGCTGCATTTAAGAAGTTCGCTAGTGTACCAGCGATTACTGCTTTAATCCCTAACTGTGCAATTTGTTTACGGCGAGAAGGAGCAAGTGTCCCTGTTACACCTAATTGAATTGCGATAGAAGAGAAGTTTGCAAAGCCACAGATTGCAAATGTTAAGATCATATTTGTTTTATCAGAGAAGTCTGCCATGTGTGGACCTAAGTTTGCATATGCAACGAATTCGTTGATTGCAAGCTTTTGTCCGATAAAGCTTGCTGCTTGTACAGCTTCGTTTGGTGAAACACCGATTAAGATAGCAAATGGAGATAGAATATATCCAAAGATTAAATCAAGGCTAAGTTTAATATGGAACCAAGATCCAACCCATCCTAATAGGCCGTTTAATACAGCGATTAATGCGATGAACGCCATTAACATTGCTGCAACGTTAATAACAAGTTGCATTCCTTCAGAAGCTCCGCGTGCTGCTGCATCGATAACGTTAGCATCTTCACGCTCTGTAGAAAGTTTTACATTGTTATCCGGTTTTTCTGTTTCTGGCATAATTAGTTTTGCAATTAATAGGCTTGATGGTGCTGCCATAATTGCTGCTGCTAATAAGTGCTCTAGCGGAATTCCCATTGCTGCATAACCAACAAGAACTGACCCAGCAACAGCTGTCATACCGCTTACCATAATCGTGAAGAATTCACTGTTGGTTAGACGTGCTAAGTACGGTTTAATTAAAATTGGTGCTTCTGTTTGTCCTAAGAAAACAGTTGTTACTGCATTTAAACTTTCTGCTTTAGAAGTGCCAAGAAGTTTGCTTAATGCACCACCAACGATACTAACGAACCATTGCATAATACCTAAATAATATAAAATTGCTACTAATGAACTAATAAATACAATTGGAAGTAGTGCTTGAATGACAAAAATGAATCCCCAAGGACCATCTTTATCTAATAAGTTACCAGCGACGAATTTAATTCCCTCATAAGAAAAATTGATTAAGCCTTGAACGCCGTCAGAAGCAACTTTTAAGCCAGCTTTTCCGGCATCCCATCGTAACACGATGAAAGAAAACGTAATTTGTAATGCTAGCGCGATTAAAATTGTGCGCCAATTAATAGCTTTGCGGTTGGAAGATAGTAAAAAAGCAACTGCTAAAATTCCAATCACGCCGCCAATTCCCCATAAAACATTCATGTAGTGTAAATCTCCTCTCTCATAGTAAAAAAGTATATATAACAGATGTCTATACTCTACGAAAATAGCATCTTAAGTAACTTATCACACCGGACATCAGAGGTCAAACGTCTATTGAAAAATTTTAATAGAAAGAAAATTCCTTAAGAAAACACATATCAATCTTATGGAGGTGAAATAGGTTATGCTTTTTAGGGGGATATATTCATTATTATAACGTTATGAGCTGTTTTTATAGAATATAGTGTATGAAATAAGAGGAGAGAAACATATTTGTAGAAATACGAATTAAAAAAATGATAAAGACTTTTCTTTTATAGGTAGGGAGAGAGCGTCCGGCCATGGATAGAAGCGGCCAGGGCCTTTTTTCGCCTCGTGCCGAATTGAAAACAAAAGGAGAAAAAGAGAGCAGGTCACCTTTTGTTCTTCGTAGCAGCGACTTATATGCAAAAAATCAAAAGGATTTATCCCGCATTAACGGGCAGTAATATTCCCACCTCAAAATGCGGTGAAAGCAAAGAGGTTAGGTGGGAGATCAACTGCCCGTAAAACCCCCACTGATTAAAGTTTCACTTTATATAAAAAGAGCCTTCTAGTAATCTAGAAGACTCTGAAACTATGACTTAAGGTGCTTTTGTATATCCTAAGAAGTGGCTGCTCCAGTAAGAGTTATTCATTGAAACAATTTTAACTCCGTTGTCACCAGCTTGAATAAATGATCCGCCACCAAGGTAGATACCCATGTGAGAAGGACCTGGCTTATAAGTGTTTTGGAAATAGATTAAATCGCCTGGTTGTGGATTTGAAGTTTTTGGTAGACTGCTCCAATATCCTGCTACAGTTTGACGGCTAACGTTGTGACCGAATTTGTTAAATACGTGGAAAATGTAACCACTGCAGTCAACGCCATTAGCAGAAGTGCCACCCCATACATATGGTACGCCTTGCATTGATTTTGCATATGCAAGAATAGATGATGTATCACCACTTGTGTTGCCTGCGTTGTTATTATTATTTTGGTTGTTGTTATTGTTACTGTTGTTAGGTTTATTGTCTACAGCGCCACCGACTGGTGTTTTAGATAGGAAACGAGTTCCTACATAGCCAGTGCGACCGTTGTAGTTAATTTTACTCCATCCATAATGTTCAGAAATAACTTGTACTTTTTGACCTTGTGGAAGAGCACCGATTACGCTGTAATTTGTACCTTCGCCGCTACGTACATTTAATGCGGCCGCATTAATGTAGTATTCACCAACAGAGGTTTGTGGTTGCTCAGGCTGGTTTGGTTGTTCCGGTGTCGTTGTGCCACCTTTAACAAATTTCACAAATTCGCTGCTTACATAGCCAGTTTTACCGTGATGATTAATTTTGTACCAACCATTTTCTACACCAATTACGTTTAATGTTTGACCGTTTAATACGCCGCCAAGTACACCGTGGTATGTAGCTGGGCCTGTACGAACACGTAATGATGTTGTATTAACAACATAAGTACCGCCAGTTTGAACAGTTACGTTGTTATTGATTTCTTGTTGTTGATCATTACCTTGGACAACATCGTTACTAGAACCACCTTTTGTTACGTAGTCCTTGCTAAGGTAAGCAGTTTGTCCAGCATAGTTAATTTTGAACCAATCTTGAACTTCGCCAACAACTTGTACAACTTGTCCTTTATGAATAGATCCTAAAACTGTATGAGAAGTGCTAGGGCCTGTACGGACGCGAAGAGAAGATACATTTACTGTATAGTTTCCGCTTGCTGCTTGAACATTGTTGTTATTTGAAGAACCAGCATTTGAAGAAATGCCAGATACGAATTGTCCACTAACATAACCAGTTTTGCCGTTATGGTTAATTTTAACCCATCCGTTTTCTATGCTAATAACTTGCAATGTTTGTCCTTCATATACACGTCCCATAATGGAACTAGAAGCATTTGGGCTTGTGCGAACACGCAATACATCAGCAGTAACTTTGTTTTTGCCACCTGTGCTTACGTTTGGTGTTGCACCATTTTTTGATACGAATTGTCCACTAACGTAACCAGTTTTACCATTATGGTTAATTTTAACCCAACCGTTTTCTTCACCGATTACGTTTAATTTTTGACCCTCATATACGCGAGAGATGATGTCGTGAGAAGTGCTAGCTCCTGAACGAACGTGTAATACGTCAGCAGTAACTGTGTAGTTTGAATTGTTTTGTGGTGCAGCTTGAACAGTTTGTGTAGCAGGCTTTTGTGTATTTTCAGGGGCAGCTTGAACGCTATCTAATGTCGGGGCTGCTCCTCCTGCTACAGACACTGCCGCAAGACCGGCAAGATATTTTTTCATGTTTTGTCGATTCCTTTCTGTCTGTAATATAGTAATGAAATATTTACCAACTGTTAAAAATTCTAAAAGGCATGTCGATTACTGTCAAGGCTTATGCGGTAATCTGAATATGTCAAAAATATTACGAAAAAAAAATCAGGGTGCATGCTCCACCTTGATTTTGAACGAAAATACATACATTATTTTATTGTGAAATTTAAAATGTTCGTGTTTAAGGTAATGAGATATTAGAAGTTGAAAAACTTTGGACAAATGTTTTTTGTAGTAGTTTGGTGATTGGCCCAACTTGCCCATTTTGGATGGCAGTTCCATCAAGATGTGTCATAGGCAGCACTTCTACAGTTGTTCCTGTAAAAAAGCACTCGTCAGCATTATAGACATCACGAATACTGAATAATTCTTCTTGAACAGGAATCTGTWGTTTATGGGCTAAGGAAAGAATATAT
>NZ_JBFTMC010000157.1:0-7799 GCF_056396765.1 Bacillus sp. 05T22 | reverse complement strand
GTAAATGGAAAAGGAATGAATCCAGATTACAAAGCATATTTAATGGCGCCATTAAAAAAGATACCGGAAGTAACAAATTGGGAGACATTTGAAAATGATTTACGATGGGCAAAACAAAATGGTTTTTATGCTATTACAGTTGATTTTTGGTGGGGGGATATGGAAAAGAACGGAGATCAGCAATTTGATTTTTCATACGCACAGCGCTTTGCTCAATCGGTAAAAAACGCAGGTATGAAAATGATTCCTATTATTTCCACACATCAGTGCGGTGGAAATGTTGGAGATGATTGCAATGTACCAATTCCTCCATGGGTTTGGAATCAAAAATCCGATGATAGCCTTTATTTTAAGTCTGAAACAGGAACTGTCAATAAAGAAACATTAAATCCACTTGCTTCAGATGTAATTCGAAAGGAATATGGTGAACTCTATACAGCATTCGCAGCAGCTATGAAACCATATAAAGATGTAATCGCAAAAATATATTTATCTGGAGGACCAGCTGGTGAACTAAGATATCCTTCATATACAACTTCCGATGGGACAGGATATCCCTCACGTGGAAAGTTTCAAGCGTATACAGAGTTTGCAAAATCTAAATTTCGTTTATGGGTATTAAATAAATATGGTTCTCTAAATGAAGTGAATAAAGCATGGGGCACGAAACTGATTTCAGAGTTAGCAATTTTACCACCAAGCGATGGGGAACAATTTTTAATGAATGGATATCTTTCTATGTATGGAAAAGACTATTTAGAATGGTATCAGGGCATCTTGGAAAATCATACAAAATTAATTGGTGAATTAGCACATAATGCATTTGACACAACTTTCCAAGTACCAATTGGTGCAAAAATTGCAGGCGTACATTGGCAATATAATAACCCAACAATACCTCATGGAGCTGAAAAGCCTGCAGGGTATAATGATTATAGCCATTTACTTGATGCTTTCAAAAGTGCAAAGCTAGATGTAACATTTACTTGTTTAGAAATGACAGATAAAGGTAGTTATCCGGAATATTCAATGCCAAAAACATTGGTACAAAATATTGCAACATTAGCCAATGAAAAGGGAATTGTATTAAACGGTGAAAATGCTTTAAGTATCGGAAATGAAGAAGAGTATAAACGAGTTGCAGAAATGGCTTTCAATTATAATTTTGCTGGATTTACGTTACTTCGTTATCAAGATGTAATGTATAACAATTCATTAATGGGGAAATTTAAAGATTTATTAGGTGTAACCCCTGTTATGCAAACGATTGTAGTAAAAAATGTTCCTACAACAATAGGAGATACTGTTTATATTACTGGGAATCGTGCGGAATTAGGAAGTTGGGACACAAAACAGTATCCAATTCAATTATATTATGATTCTCATAGTAATGATTGGAGAGGAAATGTTGTGTTGCCAGCTGAAAGAAATATAGAATTTAAAGCATTTATTAAAAGTAAAGATGGAACGGTTAAATCATGGCAAACAATACAACAAAGTTGGAATCCAGTGCCATTAAAGACTACCTCTCATACAAGTTTTTGGTAATTATATTATGTAAACAAAAAGATCCTTTAGTATGTGATAAAGGATCTTTTTGTTTTTGAAGGAAAAATAAATCTTAAAAGATGTCACATTCTTCTTTCTTCATCCGTCTTGTGTGTAGAACAATAAGGAGGGAATATATATGGAGAATTTTAATGTGGCAATTATAGGCGGGGGACTTGCTGGATTAACAGCTTCGATTTATTTAGCTAGGGAAGGTAAAAAAGTTGTTGTATTAGAGAAATCAAGTCGCTTTGGTGGAAGAGCAATAACAACGAATAAAAACGGCATCCTTATGAATCTTGGGACGCACGCTTTATATCGCGGGGGAGAAGCACTATCAACTTTTGAGGAACTTGGAATCAACATTCCAGGAGACATACCTTCAACTAGCGCACATGGTATATGGAAAAATGATGTGTATACAATACCGACAGATTTTCGGTCAATCTTATCTACACTATTACTTTCATGGCCTGCTAAAATACAATTCTCTCATTTGATGTTAAAGCTCGGAAAATTAGATTTAAATACACTTCCTAAAATGAGTTTGAGTGTATGGGCAGAAAAAGAAATTAAAGATCCGATGGTAAGAAATATGTTTTATGCACTATGCCGAACATCAACTTACACATATGCTCCTACATTACAGTTAGCATCCTCTGTACTAAAACAAATACAACGATCAATGAAAGAAGGAGTTTTTTATGTAGATGGTGGTTGGGAGACAATTATAACAAAGCTAAGAGACGAAGCTACAAATGCTGGAGTTCATTTTATAGCGAGTAAAAACGTAGTTGAAATTGAGCACTGTGGTCATATTCAAAGAATTCGTTGTTCTGGTGACGAATTTTTTGAAGTTCCTACGGTTGTTGTTACTATACCACCAAAAGAAGCTTGTAAAATTGTAAAGGGAGCAAAAGACACCACGCTGCATATATGGGAAGACCAATCAGTGCCAGTAACAGTTGCTTCATTAGATCTTGGCTTGAGAAGATTGCCTAATTCATTACATCAATTTGCTTTAGGGTTAGATCAACCTGTATTTTTTACGAATCAATCGAGAGCTGCTAAGCTGAGCGCAGATGGAACGGTAGTAGTGGGATTGATAAAATATCATAATCCTACATTACAATCTAGTAACTTTAATGATGATAAAATTTTGTTAGAACATACAATGGATTTACTACACCCGAAGTGGCAACAGGAGTTAGTTGAAAAGCAATATTTACCTAAAATAACAGTTGTCTATGATTTTCCTCATATTGGGCGTACTGAAAATCCAGGGCCTACTGTTCCTGAAATGCCAGGGATATATGTTGCAGGAGATTGGGCTGGACATGATGAATTATTAGCTGATGCTGCGGTTTCTAGCGGTAAACGAGCAGCACTACAAATTTTAGAACAAAGTAAAGTCACAAATTGAAAGAGGGTCATGTGAGTGTGGAAATGGAACAATTGTATCAAGCGTATAAACCATTATTGTTTTCTTTAGCCTATCGTATGCTCGGGAGTGTTATGGACGCTGAAGATATTGTTCATGATACATTTCTTTCATTAAATCAAATAGAAGAGCTAGAGTCTGTTGATAATGTAAAAGCGTATTTATGTAAGATGGTTACGAATCGTACAATCGATAAATTACGTTCAGCAGCTCATAAACGAAATGTTTATATTGGCATGTGGTTACCTGAACCACTTGTTGAAGAAAATGATGATCCCTCAATGACATATATAATGAAGGAGTCTATTTCTACAGCGTATCTTTTGCTTTTACAACAGTTATCTGAAGTTGAACGGGCAGTGTTTATATTACGAGAAGTTTTTGGTTACGATTATGATGAAATTGCATCAATTGTTGATAAAAACAGTGCGAATTGTCGGCAAATCTTTCATCGTGCTAGAAAGAGTATTGTGGATAAACCGAAAGCTTCAAAATTAAGTACAAAGCAGATGGCTGCATATGTGGAACAATTTGTCGCATCTTTGCAGCGAGGARACGTACAGGCAATGCTAGAAATTTTAAAAACAGATGCGATATTCAAATCAGATGGTGGAGGGGAGGTTACAACGGCTCTTAAACCAATTTACACATCTGAAAGGATTGTTCGTTTATTCTTAGGGATTACCAAAAAGTTACCAGAAGAATATTCCATTACATTTAGAATGGTAAATGGTACACCAGGTATTATTGTAAATATAAATAATCGCGCTACGTATGTGCTTTCGTTTGAATTTCAAGAAGAGAAAATAGCATCTATTTATATGATGATGAATCCAGAAAAGCTTATGCATTTAAATGAGAATGCATAGAATGAAAAAGACGCATCTCAACAGAGATGCGTCTTCGATTTAAAATCATGTAAATTACTTCTCTAACATTTCAAGAGGAACATCTTTTTCGCCTAATACCTCGCACTTAATTTCTCCGTCCTCTTCGTAAATACGCTTAATAATCGGTATAGTTATCATTCGCTTTTTGTGCTGCTTACGTTTTCTAGCAGCCTCTAAATTAATCACGTTCATGTTCAAAGCATCCTTTCTTACATACAGTTATAAACAAAAGAAAATGCGTCCGAAAAGGGCGCTTCTTTAATGTGAAATACCGATTAAAAATGATTTTATAATTGCATTTTGATTGTAAAATAATGTGAATGGAATAATTACACGTAGAAATTAACTTTACCAAAAAATGAAACAATACGCTACAAAAAAATTCAATTCTTTGTCTTATAACAGGAAAAATATTTTCGTTTCGCATATAATGAAAAGTAGACAAACATAATTAACTTTCTCATCAATTTTTAATCATTAAATTTGTTAGAAAGGCGATGAATAGCATGAATTCATTAGAATTATTGTTGTTAGAACTTGAAAAGTACGGGGAAGAGCATGATAGCAAAAAAGAAAAGCGAGAAGAAAAGTTAAGAAATGTTTCTCGTGAGATGGGACAATTTTTATCTATTTTAATAAAAGGGTGTAGTGCACAAAAAATTTTAGAAATTGGTACTTCAAATGGATATTCAACATTATGGCTGGCAAATGCGGCTGAAGAAACAAAAGGAAATGTTACAACTGTTGAGCTTTCTTCAGAAAGGGTCGCAGAGGCACTTATGAATTTTGAAAAGGCAAATCTTAGATATCGGATTGATATTCATAATCAAGAAGCAGGAGCGTTTCTAGATGTACAAGTAAATCGTTCATTTGATTTTATTTTTCTAGATTCAGAGCGTACGCAATATATGTGGTGGTGGGAAAATATAAAACGCATATTAGAACCACAAGGATTTCTTGTCATTGATAATGCGACTTCGCATGCAGAAGAGTTAGCAGAATTTATTCAGATGATTGAAGAAGATGATACGTTTGAAACTGTATTACTAGCCTTTCAAAAAGGAGCGTTTGTAGCACGAAAAAAATGAAGGGATATAGCCATAACGAATTGTGTCTCTACACGTGCATCAGCTTTTACACAAGATGGAGCGATACCAGGGCGTGTTTTTATTATGAAATTAGAAAATTGTATGGAATGGATTCGAGATGCGCTTGCAGTTTCAGAAATTGGTGGAATTATAATGCCAGTTCATCCAGAAGTTACAGGAGTTGAATGGAAGCGATTATAAATAGAACGGAGCTTAATTGGATTATCACATCTAAAGAGACTGTATGTCAAACGATTGAGCAGAACAATATTGATTTTCCTTTTAGATATGTGAGTAGACCTGATGATTTATATATTTCTTTGGTTATAATTCAGGTTCAACAGGTACACTGAAAGGCTTTGTTAAAAGTCATTGGACTGTATTATCACAATTACCGAAGAAACTGAATGGGAAGGTAGACAAAATGAAATTGAAAGCGGAATTACTAAACAATAAACCGTGTAACACGTGAAGAATCCGCCTTCAGCACCTGACCTTCTAGGTCTTAAGTCTGAGGAAAATAATGTAGAGAACAGGTATACTTATGATAAGAAACAGGGAATGACTGCATAAGCAGGAGTTTATTGAAAATCGATTTCAAACCAGTACCATACATGTTGAACACGATATCTTAGATGAAATATAGTGCAAATAAATTCGCACATATAAATAAAGGAGCGATTTTGTTGACTGAATTAGAGAAAAAAGAACCTGTATCAGTAGTGAAAGACAATATGCAAGTAGTTGTTGATACAGTTATTAAAGATGAAGAACTTGTTGAATTGAATAAAGAAGCTGATTTATATGTACAGAAGTTAAATAGTGAACAAAATACAGATCTTTCGAAAGTATTATCACAGCTTGGAGATTTAGGGGATAAAGAACAGCAAGCAGCAGGGCAAACATTATCAGCACTAAAACGTCCTGTAACTGCAATGATGAATGGAAAGAATGAAGAAATTCCAAATAYGTTATTAGAATTGCGTAAAGTGGTATCAGAACTCGACCCTAATTCATTGAAAGCATCAGGTATGAAGAAATTTATGTTTAAAGTTTTTAAGAAAAATCCACTTGAAACATATGTGCATAAATATCAATCCATAGATAAACAAATTGAAGAAATAATAAGAGCGCTGCTTATTGGACGTGACAATTTACAAGAGGATACAGTTGGTTTAGAAATGTTAAAAGAGCAATCACATGATAAAATCCATGCCCTTGATAAACAAGTGTATCTAGGGCGTAAGCTTGCCGGGATGCTTGAGGCTGAAAAGCAAAATCCAGATCGTCAAAAGGATATTCCATTAATTAATGATGCATTAGAAAAAATTCTTGTGCGTACACGCAATATGCAGCAAGCAAAGAGCGTATTACTGCAATCTATCGCATCTGTAGACATCATTAAGAAAAATAATGAAAAGTTAACAGAAGCAATTCGTAATGCGATTACAATGACACAAAACGTTATTACGGTTTCCGCAGCAATTCAACTCGCATTAACAAATCAACGGAAAACGATTGATGCAGTTAACGCAACGAATGAAGCAATTGAATCGATGGTATTAAGTAATTCACAGGCTTTAAAGCAAAACACAGAAGAAACGACGAAGCTGCTTGAAAATCCAGCAATCAGCATGGATAAATTGCGCGAATCATTTCAAAATGTATTTGCGGCTATTGAAGCATCTGAGAAATCATCGGAGCGCATTATTGAATCTAGTAAGAAGTTTGTTATTGAACTTGACACATTTAATAATGAAATGAAGCAGAAGCTCATTCAGCGCCCGAAGAAATAAAGAGGCATTAGAGGAGGTGAAAAAATGGGTTTCTTCGAATTTGTTTTAATGATTGGTGGGATTTTGCTTTTATTAGGGTTTACAGTTGTTGTTTTACTTGTTTACTTCGGTCGGAAATTTTACTTGTCATGGGCGAAGCCGTATAAACGAGCGCATGAATCGGTTGAAAAGCTATCAAATAAATCAACGCCGTTTTTACAAGAGTTTACGCAACATCCACTTTTTTATCGCTGGATTCGTACAGAAGGAAAAAAGGAACAAAAAGCATTGAATACCCTTTTCTGCGTTTCAGGTCAGCGTACAAGAGAACAAGTTTTCTCTATGTTACCGAAAGATAAACAAAAGAAAGTGCATGTGATGGCAAAAACAACGAAAAAAGTGACAAATGAAGATATTGATGTAGCAGTGATGAAAGTAAAAGATTTCTTAAGGCAAGAATCACAGCAATCATCCAAGCCAACAGATCTATCGTTTTATAAACTGTATTTTTATGATCGTTATCCTGATGCATTGAATACCATTCAGGCATATAAACGTTCAATTAATCCGTCACTACAAAGAACAGTTGATGACATTACAATTTCCGTATTAAATGCACTTCCGTACTACCAAGAACAACGCATGTTTGAACAACAACATAAACTGGAAACGTTCTTGATGAAAGACTTAATTGATATGTTATCACTTGTAGCACAGTTGCCACCATCACAACGTCCTGAAAAAGAAGAAGAATTACAAGTTTACTTACAAAACTTCCAAAAAGAAATGGAAGTAGTAGAGCGTGATATTCGTGACTCCATTGATCATGATTTGAATGTGAAGATGAGAGCGGCGAAGGAGAAGTTTAAGAATAAGTAAAAGAAAGCCTCTTGAGTTGAAGTGAACCTGAATAGTGGTACATGAAAAAAACACCTCCTGAATTCGCATACTAAGTATGCAAATTCAACGGAGGTGTTTTTCATTTGAAAGAAAGAGTACATTACCCAGAAGAAATAAAGTGGAAAGTGATTGAGATGAAAAAGGATGGTTATTCAAA
>NZ_JBFTMC010000156.1:0-7814 GCF_056396765.1 Bacillus sp. 05T22 | reverse complement strand
TGGTGATGATGGCAGAGAGGTCACACCCGTTCCCATACCGAACACGGAAGTTAAGCTCTCTAGCGCCGATGGTAGTTGGGACCTTGTCCCTGTGAGAGTAGGACGTCGCCAAGCAAAAACCTAAGTCGTTTCGACTTAGGTTTTTTTGTTTAATAAAATAAATGCTTTGTGTACCTAAGTATTTATTTTATTTTTCTTCATAGCTGTTCATAAATTTTCTTCTTCATTAGAGATAATAAGATAAGGTCATCACCTATGCGTTTTTTTGAATCATAGGTGATGACCTTGTATTTGAAAAGTGGGTATGTTTATTTTTTTACATCAATGAGTTTAAAACGTTCACAAACGAGTAGCATATCTTCAGAAAACTCATGTCCAAGTGCATTCAATTCTTTGGTAAAGAACTTTGTGTGGGTATCTTTCCAGTAGTCATAAGTTCGATCACCTTCGCCTTCTGCAATGGCAAATTCTTCGGGCACTTCATTCATTGGTGTTACAGTTACTTCTATTGTTTTAATAATGGCTACAGGCTCATCCTGGCTATTTAAGATAATACTATAATCATTTATTGCTGGAAGTGGCTCATTGTCTAGTTCATAGAAGATATGACCAGAGCATGTTGCTGTTTTCACGCCATCAATTACTAATTGAGCAAGATAATCAGGAGATGCTCCGAACTGCCATGCGCTGACAGATTGAGGTTTTTCACTTTCCTTCCAATACTCATCCCAATACTTTTGTGCTAATTGGTTCATTTGTATCATTCACCTATTTCTCTATTATATATTCAAATACATAATTCATTGTCATAAGGTTCTGGTCATCTATCTCTCCTATAAACCTCTATAATAACATTAAAGAATATTCAGAATTAATAAGTCAAGTTATTTTAAACAACTACTTAAGTTTTTAAGATTAGATAATTTATTTCGAGTAATAAAACCAACGCTTTTTATGGAGATTTTGTTTAGCATATCTTTTTTTAAAATGGAGAAGGTATGTCTGTTAGGGTCGTATAATTTCAACTAACCGATTCTTCCATAGGAATATCGGTTAGTTAGTGTTTTTATAGGTGATCTTTCTATAGTTAGAGCAATACGAATATAGTAAATACAATAGCTAACAAAATGCGATAATAGGCAAAAGGTTTTAAACCTATTTTCGAGAGTAGCTTTAGAAACGTTACTACTGCTAACATTGCTACTACAAAAGAAGTAATAAATCCTACTGCAAACATTGGAATATCATCTATACTTAAATGTTCCCAACTTTTTAATAAGTCTAGACCGGTTGCACCAACCATGACGGGAAGAGCGATAAGAAAAGAAAATTCTGATGCAGCGTTATAATTCACTTTTGCTAACAATCCTCCAGACATTGTGGATCCAGCTCTTGAAAAACCAGGATATACCGCTAAACATTGAAATAATCCAATTGTTAATGCTTGACGATACGTTAAATCATCTAATGAATAAGAGGTAGCTTCAGGTTTTTTAACTTCTGCAAAAATCATAAGAATAGCTCCTGCTACAAGTCCGATAACGACAGTATATGGCTGAAATAAGTATGTTTTGATTACATCATGTAATAGTAAGCCAACAACTACAGCTGGGAATACACCTAGGAAAACATGTAGTGCATTGAATTTTTTCTCTTTCTGCAAGAGAGGCTTAATGTTACATAAGGAAACAAGGCGTTTGTGATATAAAAAAGCAATAGCTAAAATTGCTCCTAATTGTATGACAATCTCAAATGTTTTTGCTCTTTCTCCTTCAAAACCTAATAAGTGTCCGACTAGTATAAGATGCCCAGTAGAAGAAATAGGTAGGAATTCTGCTAGTCCTTCTACAATACCGAGTATGAAGGCAATAATTGCATCGCTCATAATTTCACTCCTATGTCAAATGTTAATGAAAATCTATGAAAGAAATCTATTGACGTTTTTCTTAGTGAAAAACATTAAATTTGTATAGATGGAATATAAAATTATAACTGTTATAAAGCTATACATTGTTAGTGTAACTGTAACGGGAGCCCATACTGTAACAAACGACCAAGGTACTCCAAGTAGTATTTTGGGGAGTTTTAAAAAGAATAGTAGTCCCCCTGCAACGACACATATATTTATGAGAAATAATATGAATTTCTTTTTGTTTAATAAAGTCCAATTTCGGCGTTTTTGTAATAACCTTCTTATAAGTCTYATGGTTAAAATTATAAATAATATACTTAAGCACGCTGTCACAATGAATATTATGGTTGCTATTTTATCTACCTTTTGAAAGCTATCTATTTGCTGTGTACCGGAAATGTTCTTTCCGTTCCAGAGATCTATAACACCTTGACCAATTGATGTAGTAAATGTACTTTTCATATTTGCTAACACCGCTACGCCTGTTTGTTCATCCGGTTGCATTATAATAAAAGACGAAAAGTTTGGAGTTTCTCCATCATGGAATACAATTTTTTTGTCTTTTTGTAAAACAACCCATCCGCTGGCATAGTAGCTATTATTAGCAACTGGTTTCACTGTCTTATCAGGGATATGTGAATCCGAAATTAGTTGTGGATCAATGGAATCGTTTGTTTCAGTTCCTAATTGAAGATTCATCCATTTTGCTAAATCATTTGTATTACTGATAACATAACCTGCGGGTGTATTACCACGATAGATAGGTTGTGTATATGCATATGGTCTCATAAATCTTAATTTATACCCAGTAGCCATCTCATTGGATTGTCCTTGTAAGTAACCTACTAATGAATTTTTCATTCCAATTTGATTTAAGATGTTTTGCTTCATATAAACTTCATATGGCTTTTTTGTCACTTTTTCAATTACAAGTCCTAAAATATCATAATTAATAGTTGCGTATTCAAAAGAGCTTCCTGGCTTATGATCCAATTTTGTGTGTTGTAATGTTTTGACGGTTGCTTCTAGTGCATCATTCTCTGTACTGATGGGAATATCGCTAATAGTGGTAGAAGGTATTCCGCTAGTTTGATAAAGCAAATGATTTAAAGTAATATTTCCTGGTTTATCGTTATAAGTTAATTTTAGCCATGGTAAAAATTTTGTGATATCGTCAGTTCTTTTTAGTAAGTCCTCTTTTTCTAATTGTAAAATAGCTAAACCTGTAAAAGCTTTACTTGTTGAAGCTAGCTCAAATAAAGTATCTTCATTTACAACCTTTTGGGTTTTTAAATCTGCGTACCCAAATCCTTCTTGATATACAGTTTTTCCTTTTTCGACAATGACTACTGATATTCCTGGTATTTGACTAAGCTCTTGTTGTTCTTTAATAAATTGGTCAATTTGTTGTATGCGTTGTTCTTTAGTTTGTTCACTTTCAGCAAAGCTAATTTGTGAGAATGGGATAAGAAAGACTAGTATTAAAAAACTGATAGAAAGGTAATGGTAGAGTATCTTCTTTTTATTCATCTTTAATAGCTCCTGTCCGTAGGTAATAATAGATGACAAAGTGGTTGAAATCTTTTATAGGGAGTGTTTAATCTAAATAACCGGAAATTAGACCCACACCTCAAAATTATCAGGGGGGACAAAAGAGAGGTGTGGGAACAACTTTGAATAAAAGCCTGATTTTAAGTGGTACACAACGCATCTACTAATAAAACCCTTAATTTATCTACTTAGATTAATGAATATCAACCTTTTTAAAATAGAATATTGTTGTGATAAAGCCGATAATAGATGTAGCTGCAATGATGATATATGAATATTCCGGAGGATATGTTGGTTGCAGTTCGTTATTTACTATATCGATTGTTGCTGCCCAAGGAAATAAATCTTTGTGCTCTGAGTTTGCAGTCATAACATTTATCATCGTTATAACGATTGTTAATATAATAGGCGGAACATAAGTTTTCATTACAAGGGTTAGCAGTACAATAGGGGTTGATAAAATAAAAAGAAATCCGCCGCACATTAAAAATTTCATTAAAGATTGCAGAAGTAATGAGCTACTGAAGCCAGAGAAGTTTCCTAATAATCCTAATAATAAAGTTAGTCCCCAAGCAACTATAGTTAGCATCATAATCCAAACAAATAGGAGGATGAATTTACTTATAATAAAGTTAATACGTGATACAGGAATGGTTAATAGATTTTTTAATGTATCTTCCGTATATTCCCGGTTAAAGAGATAAGCAGTCACTACAC
This sequence comes from Bacillus sp. 05T22, assembly GCF_056396765.1. NCBI lineage: Bacteria > Bacillati > Bacillota > Bacilli > Caryophanales > Bacillaceae > Bacillus > Bacillus sp. 05T22. The sequence goes on along the minus strand of NZ_JBFTMC010000156.1, from coordinate 3,634 downwards.
CGTATAGGGGGATTCCGATTATTAAAACAGTATATAGATTGACATCAGAGAACAGTCTATCAAATAGTATAGTTGGATTAGGATTTTTTGTTTTTATGTGTACATATGACGCTACTACTACCATAAAAGGTGCCACAGCTGCTCCAATAATACTAATTAAGAACATGTTAGAACGTTTTAATTTTAATAATTCTGTGTATAGTAGATTAACCAATTGTTCCACCTCCAACTAATTTGGTGAAGTAATCTTCTAATCTATCTTCGCTCATCATAATTTTTAATACTTCGATATCGTTTTGGACAAATGTTTTATTAATTTGTCCTTGTTGCCCAAAATGGGAATAGACGCGAATGTTACCCTCATCATGCACTTCATAATCCGAAATATGAAATTGATTTTCTAAAAGCATTACAGCTTTGTTATCGTTATTTACTTGGAATTCTAAGTATTTTCGATTTGTTTTTCGAAGTGTATCAAGAGCAATTTCCTTTAATAACTTTCCTTCATGAATAATTCCCATATGATCGACTAGCTGTTCGACTTCAGCTAAAATATGGCTGGAAATTAATATCGTTATATTTCTTTCTTGTGCTAAAGATTTAATGAGCTTTCGCATTTCTTTAATACCAATTGGATCTAAACCATTAGTTGGTTCATCTAATATTAACAGTTCGGGATAATGGAGAAGAGCTCTTGCAATTCCTAAACGCTGTTTCATCCCTAAAGAGTATTTTCCTACTAACTTTTTTGTTTCATGCTGCAAGCCTACAATTTCTAGTGCTTCTCCAATCGCATCCTTTTTATGAACCCCGATTATCTTTGCATTAATTAATAGATTCTCTCTTGCAGTTAGGTTTTCATAGAACCCTGGCACTTCAACGATAGAACCGATTCTCCTTAAAATTTCTTTTTGATTCCGAGATAAATCCTCTCCGAATATTTCGATTTTTCCGCTTGTAGGTTTTATTAATCCCAGTAGCATTCGAATTGTAGTCGTTTTACCAGCACCATTTCGCCCGATAAATCCGTAAATCTCTCCTTGGTTTACAGTTATATTTAGATTATCTACTGATTTTTGTTTGTCATAAATCTTAGTGAGATTTGTTGTCTTTATAATTGCATTCACTCTGAAACACCTGCTTTCCATAAATAAGCTCTTAATTACATGATAAAAAGGAGGATTTAACTGCTACTTAATCATTTCTTAACTGTTTCTTAAAAATGGTTTGTTTTGGGATAGAAAATCCAAAGGTGGTTCTTTCCCACGGAATACTTTCTACCCATATTTTCCCGCCGTTTTTTTCTACGAGAGCTTTAGCGATAGCGAGTCCTAGACCACTCCCACCATGAGAATGGTTCCTTGATTGTTCACTTCGGTACATTCTCTCAAATACGTTATTTAAATCATGTTTTGAAATTCCAGGTCCTTTATCCCAAATAAGCAGCTGATATTCATTAGTGGTCTCTAAGAGTTTTATTCCTATTATCTTTCCGGATTTTCCGTAATATATAGCATTTTTCATGAGGTTACCTATAACTCGTATAAGGCTAAGATAATCTGCTGTAACGGGACAAGGTGTTTCTGGGATGCTAACTTGTAACTCTAAATCATGTTTTGTTAGTTCAGGTAAAAATTCAATTAAAGATTCTCTAGCAATTTCAGCAAAATTGAGAGGCTCTTCCTTCAATGGAAATTCATCTGCATCTAGCTTGGCCATATTAAATATTTCATCAACTAATTGTTTTAAGTTGCTTGATTTCTTTGAAATAATTTCAAGATATTCTCGTTTCTCTTCTTCTGAAGTAGCAATATCATCTTTTAAAGCATCAACATAGCCAATAATAGAAGTAAGGGGTGTCCGGATATCATGCGAAATACTAGATAGGAGCTGTTTTCTAGATTCATGAGATTTTACAGCTTCAATTTGTACTTTTTCTAGCGCGGTTATTAATTCATTTGTAGAAAAAATTACTTCATCCAATGAATGATCGTTATTTGTATAGAGTCTAGCATGTGTACTTCCCTTGATAGCACGTTTTAATCCGGTAACCATGGATTTTCGATTTTCGATAAAATGAAGTCTTATAAAGAAAAGACTGATTGTCATAATGAAGAGTGCAATAAATAAAGCTAATCTTCCTGTTTCTAATTGATTGTTACTTATATCTATAGATAGGAGTGCCGTGATTGCTAAAAGTTGCAATAGAAGAAGATACAGAACTTTATCATTCTTCATGCTTCTCACCTACAAATTTATAACCGATGCCCCAGACGGTTTGGATGAATTTAGGATTGGAAGGGTCAGCCTCGATTTTCTTTCTAAGCTTTCGAATGTGCACCATAATGGTATTATCATCTTCTATATAATTACTATCCCAAACATTACGGAAGAGTTGTGTTTTTGTAAAAACTTGTTCAGGGTTTAAAGCAAAAAACTTTAATAATTCTAATTCTTTTCCAGTTAAAGAGATTTCTGCGCCATCTACGTTAACTGTGTACTTTTTCACATCAATTGTTAGCCCTTTAAATGTTAGGAGTGTTTTGTCCTGCGTGCTAGTGTTACTCCCTAACACGAAAAAACGCCTCATAAGAGCTTTTACTCTAGCGACCACTTCATGAATACTAAAAGGTTTTGTGATGTAATCGTCTGCCCCTATGCTGAGACCTAAAACTTTATCCACTTCATGATCTTTAGCAGTAAGCATTAATATTGGGATGTTTGTTTTATCCCTAAGTCTTCTACATACTTCGATACCATCAATCTTAGGCATCATGAGATCTAGTATGATCAGATTATATTTATTTTGATTAAATAAATGAAGTGCTTCTGCGCCATTTATAGCGATATCTACTGTATATAATTCTCGTTCTAGATATTTTTTTAATAAATCTCGTATTTCTTTTTCATCGTCTGCTATAAGTACACGGATATCTTCCATATTGTCACCTGCTTCTAATAGAGTTTTATTAATAGTATAATTTGTATAAACAAAGGTTGTAGTATGGCTCGGTAATAAAAAAATACAATAACTATCTAATTATATACTATTGATTGTTAAAATAAGGTTATTAGTTTTGATGAAAGGAATAGGATGTATGGAATCGAGAAGAGGGAGATTAGGAGTGATTGAATATAAGGGGAACTCCCCAAAGATAGTTTGAATAAGAGTGTTGTGAAACGGAAGTATATAATTTTGAATGTCTTCTAAAATAGAGAAATGAGTAATGAACTTGAAAGTTACCTGGAGAAATAGATTACTAGATAAAGGGACGCTCTTGTTTCTATCTATTGAAATTTCAATGCGTTTTTTCTCATAATACATTGATGCAAAAAGAGTGAATTAAATATATTTAAAAAAGGTATTGACGATTAGTATATTGAAGTGTAATATTATACGAGTCGCCGATAGAAAAAACGCAAAACGCGACAAACGAAATGAAAAACTTAGTTGACATTGAAACATGAAAGTGTTAACATAAGGGAGTCGCAAATGAGCGGCAAACGAGTTCTTTGAAAACTGAACGAAACAAACAACGTGAAACGTCAATTTTTATTTTAGATGCTAGACAAACTAACTTTATTGGAGAGTTTGATCCTGGCTCAGGATGAACGCTGGCGGCGTGCCTAATAC
>NZ_JBFTMC010000155.1:0-9593 GCF_056396765.1 Bacillus sp. 05T22 | reverse complement strand
ATTTAACGGGATATAAAGCCCCTTCCCAATAGTTTTTATATAACTTTCTTTTAACGTCCAAAGATCAAAAAAATAACTAATTTGTTCATCAGAATTTATATTAGATAAATCATAAAATTCTTCCTCTGAGAAGAATTCTTGTGCTAATTTAAGAGCGTCTATTTCTGAAATTTTTTCTATATCAATACCAACATTTGAATTAGCAGTAATACAAATCACCCATTCTCCTGAGTGCGAAATATTAAAATGAAAATCAGAAAAATTTTTAACAAAAGGTTTTCTGTGCTTATTATATACAAATTTAATTTCATCATTATTAATTTTATATTTTTCGCAGATTAAAGAACGGACTAACAAATCTCCTATCAAAATCCTATTAACATCGTCCAATTTTATTAAACGCTTTATTCGTTCTCTTTTCTCATTTGAAATCAAATTACTAAACTGATTAAATAAATCATTATCAATATGCTTTGGTATTTTTACAGCGTGAATTCGTATTATAAATCACTTCCTTTTTAGAGGTGTAAAATCTTATGTATTACGTAACACCCTCGAAATACATATAAAGCAAAAAAATTGTATATTTACATATTAATGTAAATATACAATTTTCACCTAGAAATATAATTAAAATACTCGGTTCTGGTGCAGAAACTTCAAGGTAATTGCATCATAATCTGTCATTGAACTGTCCATGTATGTTTCTATGTCTCTATTGCACCAGAACCTTATACAGTGCTGCTCTTGATATATTCGTAATGTCACAAATTTGATGTACAGTCATTAAGCGGCTTTTTTTGCATTCACATCACTATTCACAAATAATACCTTTGATAGTGAAAATTTATGTTCATAAAGTTGTATCTTTCTAGACACTCTACTTTGTGGTTAACGAAAGGTCCGCTCCCTCTATCCCTTCTAATTCATTTACGAGACATTTGGTTATCTTTTCCACTGCTGGGGAGAAGACAATCTCTTCGTGCGACCCAGGCACCGAATACTTATTCACTTTCCCCTGTAATAACGGCTTCCAATCCGTGAACAACTCTCTACCTTCTTCAGCACTGAAATAGATGACCTCCCCAAAATATGGCGTTAAAACATGTTCTGCCATTAAATTTAGACCCTTCCTGTGGGCATTAATAATCTGCTTTAGACTCGTAAGATCCGCATCAGGCAGGAGCACTCCTTCCACGATCAACTGATCAACAAGCATGTCCTGTTGATGAACGAGTTCTTCTCCCTGCTCTACTAGATCTAAATGGATGAAATGCTTCAATATATAAGAAAGCATATCATCCTCTGTCTTGTGATCCTGTTCTGAAGGTACCTTGGTATCCATGAGTACCAACATCTCAACTTCTTCTCCCTGGTTCCGTAGTATAGTTGCGATTTCATAGGCGATGGCACCGCCCAGAGACCATCCTCCCAGACGATACGGCCCCTCTGGCTGAACTCGCTTCATTTCCTCGATGTAGAGTTGAACTACTTCCGACAAAGTCAACCCATCCATTCCTTCTTTCTCTACGAGAGGATTCTGTAGACCATAAAATGAGCAGTGATCCTTGAGTAACCTTGCTAGCTGCATGTAACAGAATACATTACCCATAAACGGATGAACACAGAAGAAAGGCCTTTTCTCTGACTCTTGTAATGGAACCAGAACCGATAACGATTTTTCCATACCATGATTGTCACGGATGAGACAAGCGATTCCTTCCACTGTCGGGTTCTCAATCAGTGCGGTAATTCGGTAAATGTGTTTTCAGATGCTCCCGCCATTCATGAACACTTCCTTCACCAACTACATAAGCTACCAATCGTTTGTCTCCTGGATGATCCTCTCTTACCAGTACAACAGCTTCTTTTACGGACAAATGCGCCTGCAAAGTTGCTTCAACTTCTCCCAGTTCAATCCGGAAACCACGAATCTTTACTTGGTCATCCATACGACCATGGAACTGGAGATCACCGTCAGGCAGATAACTTGCTTTGTCCCCGGTGTAATAGAGACGTTCCCCTGACTTAAACGGATGCAGAATAAATTTTTCCTCTGTGAGTTCCGGACGATTAGCATAGCCACGAGCAAGGCTCTTTCCTCCGATATAGAGATCTCCAATCACACCCACTGGCACCGGCTGAAGGTGAGAATCTAACACATATACTTCTGTATTCGCAATCGGTCGACCAATCGACGGAGTACCTGTTGTCATTCCTACAGGCACATAACAATCAGTGGTAACGACGGTATTTTCCGATGGACCATACTGATTAATCACCGCAAAAGGTATTTGTTTAGATGGATACTGTGTTAACTGATCTCCTCCCGTAATGATAAAACGGAGATCCGTCTTCTCTGGCCAAGATAATTTCAAGAGTCTTTCCAGAATAGGTGTAGGCGCAAAGCTAGCCGTAATCCGTGAATCAATGAGCCAATCTCGTAGAGCCTCTGGATTGATTCGCAACTCTTCTGTCGACAGGTATAGTGCTGCACCAGCGGTGAGATAAGGCCAAATCTCCTGGACGGCTGAGTCAAAGGCAATCCCCGCAATTTGAGTCGCACGATCCTGTTCTGTAATTTGRTATACCGCTTGATGCCAAGAGACCATATTCATCAATGACCGATATTCGACCATGACACCCTTTGGCTTTCCTGTGGAACCAGAGGTGTAGACGATATAAGCTAAGTGCTCGGGTTTCACTTGCCGCTTCGGTGCGATCACGCTTTCATCTATTATTTCTTCTAATCTCACCGTTTCGACCTGTTCGGAAAGGCTTTCTTGCGCTGCTGTCGTCACTACGATTTGGATCCCTGCATCTTCAATCATGTATTGTAACCGTGATTTCGGATACAACGGATCTAGAACGACATAGGCCCCGCCAGCTTTTAATATGCCAAGTAAACTTGACATGAGCTCAGCCGATCTCGGGAGGTAGACACCCACAACTGATTCAGGACCAACCCCTTTTCTCTGCAAAACATGTGCCAACTGATTTGCCCGCGTATCCAGTTCACCATAGGTCCACTCTCTCATTTGATCGACCACTGCAATCGCATCGGGACGTCGTGCTACTTTATCCTCAAATCTGTCGCAAATAAGACCCTCTTGGGACATTTCCATTGCGGTGTCATTCCATTCTTCCAGTAGTTGCTTCTGTTCTGTCTTCGTAACATACACCAGCTCCGACAGGGTTTGATCAACGTTCTCGATCATTTGCTTTAACGCCTGGCGTAAATGGCCCAGCATCCGTTCAATAGTTATTCCATTAAACTTGCTACGATCATACATCAGCTTTAACGACAACTGACTTCCTGGAACAACAGCCAGTCCTAATGGATAGTGGGTTTGCTCTACTCCTTCCAAGCCACCAATTTCCAGATCTCCTGAAGACTCCTCTTTCACCGGGTAGTTTTCAAACACATACAAGCTATGGAACAGCGGGGTCCCTCTTGGAACTTCACTCCATCCTTGAATCTCTGTCAAAGAAGCATATTCATACTGTCTTCTTTCTATCTCTTCCTCTTGTATCTTCTGTAACCAATCCCTTACTTTCAGGTCATCTTTCAACTGGATCCGCGTCGGTGATGTGGTAATAAAGGGACCTACGATGTGCTCGACATCAACAATCTCCGTAGGGCGTCCCGAGCTAGTTACACCAAAGACAATCTCGTTCTCGCCACTATATCGGCTCATGAGATATGCCCACGCGCCTTGAATCACCGTACTCAAGGTGAGCTTATTGCGCTTCGCCCAGCTTTGTAACGCTTGGGTCTGCTCTTCCGACAAATGAGCAACCTTCTCTGTATAACCTTTTTCTTGCTCCTTACTTTCTAAGCCAAGCGGGGTTGGCGCTGTAAAGCCTCTGAGTTTCTCTCTCCAGAATTGTTCCGCTTGCTCCTGATCCTGCTCTTTCAGCCATTGAATATATTTCTTGTATGGCGGTGACTTAGGTAAATTCACAGCCTCTCCGTTCATCCTCTTCTGATACACTGTAAGCAATTCGTTAAAGATCAGTGATAGACTCCATCCATCCAATAAAATATGGTGATGCGTCCAAACAACCCGATATTCTTCCTTTGCTTCTTGAATGACAGTCACCCGCATCAATGGCGCTTCATCAAAAAGAAAGGCTTGTTTTCGGTCCGATGCCAAAAGGGCTTTTCGCTTCTCCTCTTTTTCTTCAACAGACAGCGCACGCCAATCCACTTCATTCAGCTTAAATGGGATATGATCATACACCACTTGTAAGGGCTCTTCAATCTCATCCCACACAAATGCCGAACGAAAGATCTCACGCCGCTGAATCACCGATTTCCACGCCTGCTCGAAAGTAAGGATATCCAATTTCCCTCTAAACAGGAAACTTAATTGCACCATATACGGCGCGGAATGTTCATCCCCTTGATCATGCAGCGTATGAAAGAGCATGCCTTCCTGCAAAGGTGATAGTGGATACAGGTCGGTAATCGGATGATTCTTTCCACGATTCATCTTAGATAGTACTTTGGTCAAATCTGCTGGGGTGAGATTTGCAATCGCAAAATCCGAAACGGTCAGCGCAGATTCTCCACTCGAAGAATGAATCAATCCTCTCAGTTGATGGAGCATATTCTCTGCAACACTTTGAATGGTCGACTTCGCAAACTGTCCAACATTGTACACCCAAGTGAAATGAAGTTTTCCATCGGTTACAATCCCGATCACATCGATCAAATGTGACCGCTTGGAACCAGGAGCATGGTCTAAGCACGTAAACCCGGTCTCCGGAGCAAACATCGCATCGTCAGAGAACATTTGGTCAAACTGTCCAAGATAGTTAAAACTAATGGACGGAGTGGGTTGAGACTCCAATCGCTCACGCATCGCTGGATTCAAGTACCGCAAAACCCCATAGTCAACGCCCTTATTAGGAATTTGACGCACTTGTTCTTTGACTGCTTTTAATGCTGCAATTGGCGTGTTGGCACCTGTAGTATTTAAGTGAACAGGATAAATACTTGTAAACCATCCTACGGTTCTCGATAGGTCAATGTCTTCAATAATCTCTTCTCGACCATGACCCTCCAGATCCACGGTCAGCGTCGAATGACCTGTCCATGCCGCCGTAGCCTGTACCAATGCTGTCAATAGTACTTCATTGATTTGGACACGATGGGTGCTTGAAATCTCTTGCAATAACGCACGGGTCTCTTTCTCATCCAGCACCACGGTAATCTCCTCAGTTGCTGTGTTTGCTGGATCTTCGAGGGTGGCATCCACTGGTAGCATAGCCACTTCTTGTTCGAACTGCCGCTCCCAGTAATCACGCACTTCTTGCGCAATCCCAGCTTCAGCGTAATGATGCAATTTCTCCGACCACGCTTTAAAGGATGTACTCTTCGTAGATAATTGGATCTTCTGATCCTGGCTCGCTTGATTATAGGCCGTTTGCAGATCCTCCAGTAAAATCCGCCAAGAAACACCATCCACTGCTAAGTGATGAATCACCCAGAATAATCTGCCGGCTCTTTTCTCACCTTCATCAAAATACACCATTCTCATTAGCGGTCCTGCGTGTAAGTGTAAGCTTGCTTGTGCAGCGTCAATCTCCGTTTGAATCACTTGATGCCATTCTGCTTGCGGCACTTCGTCTAATGAAATCACGGTCAGCGTCGATTGTTCTTCGATCCCTTCGTTCCGCTGTTTCCAAGCTCCATCCGGTAAACGTTCATATCTTAAACGCAAGGCATCATGATGGATTAGAAGGGTACGCACAGCTTTCTCCAGTAATACTATATCCAGTCGCTCTTTTGTTCTAAAAAACATGGATTGATTCCAATGGTGTGGGTTAGGATGATCTTGTGCAAAAAACCATTGCTGGATTGGTGTAAGGATCAGTTCTCCAGTTACAACTCCCTGCTCTGCTTGTACACCCTGTTCTTCTTTGACTACTTGCGCCAACTCGGCAATCGTTTGGTGTTCAAACATTTGCTTTGGTGTCAAATGCAAACCTGCTTGCTTCGCACGAGAGACAATCTGAATGCTGAGAATCGAGTCTCCACCAATTTCAAAGAAGTTATCATGGATTCCCACCTTTTTAATCCCTAATACTTGCTTCCAAATGGTAGCCAGTGTTTCTTCTTTACCATTCCGGGGTGCAACACATTCACTTTCAATTTCCCTCTCCTCCGGTACAGGCAAGGCCTCACGATCAACTTTACCGTTAGCAGTTAGTGGAATAGCTTCCATCATCACAAATCCTGAAGGAACCATATGGCTTGGTAGTTCCGCCTTGAGATAATCTCTCCACTCACCTACATTCCCATCACCCACGACATATGCCACCAATCGTTTATCACCCGGCTGATCYTCTCGAACAATTACAACAGCCTCTTTTAYGGATGCATGYGCGTTTAAAGCAGATKCAATTTCCCCGAKCTCAATTCGGAAACCACGGATTTTCACCTGGTGATCAATCCGCCCAAGATAATCTAGATTTCCATCCGGCAAGTATCTCGCTAAGTCTCCTGTCCGATATAATCGTGCTCCCGGGTCACTACTGAATGGATGAGGAATGAAACGTTCTGCAGTCAATTCAGGTCTGTTTAAATACCCACGTGCGAGTCCCGCTCCACCAATATATAGTTCACCCGATACACCAATAGGCACAGGCTGTTGACAAGCGTCTAGCACATACACTTCTAAATCTGGAATCCGCTTTCCGATATTACTTCTTGAAGAATGCTTTACATCATCTTGAGTAATTGGATAATACGTAACATGAACGGTAGTTTCTGTAATTCCATACATATTAATTAACTGTGTGTTCTGCTCTCCATACCTTTGAAACCATGGTAGCAAACTGGTAGGATCGAGTGCTTCCCCACCAAATATGACATAGCGCAGATGCAAGTTTTTATTCTCATCTTCTTGTTCACACACTTGTATTAATTGTCGAAATGCGGATGGTGTCTGATTAAGAACCGTAACCTTTTCCTTTACTAACAGTTGATAGAAATCCTTGGGAGATCGACTAATCCAGTAAGGAACAACAATCAATCTTCCGCCATAGAGTAATGCCCCCCAAATCTCCCATACCGAGAAGTCAAACGCATAAGAATGGAAAAGCGTCCAAGTATCTTTTTCATCAAACTGATACCAACATTCCGTTGATTTAAATAAACGAATCACATTGTGATGCTCTACCATCACTCCCTTCGGATTCCCTGTTGATCCCGAAGTATAGATTACATACGCCAAGTTTTCTCCTGTCACTTTACATATTGGTGAAAGGGTGCTTTCTCGCGCGATCATCGCTTGATCCCGATCCAAACAAACTGCTTCGATTTCTTCAGGTATCCAATCTACTAATGCTTCGTTCGTGACCAATACTTGAATCCCTGTGTCCTCCAGAATATATCGTAGGCGACTTTCTGGATACGATGGATCCAATGGAACATAGGCTGCCCCAGCTTTCAAGATCCCCATGAGACCGACAATCATCTCAACTGAACGCTGGAAGCAGAGACCGACCAATGACTCGGTCCCAATCCCACATTTCTGGAGATAATGGGCCAATTGGTTTGCTTTCTCATTCAGCTCTCGATACGTCAACTGCTGATTTTCATCCACCACCGCCACCGTGTCAGGTGTACGATTCACTTGATCTTCAAACAGTTTATAGATCACACTCTCACGTGGATACGCTACAGCATTATCATTCCACTCTTCCATCAATTGCTTCTCTAATTCCGATAGCATCGTCAACTTCGTCAGTAATTTATTGGGATGTTCCACGATTTCCTTCAACCAGTTTTCAAAATGCTCAGCCATACGTCTGATCGTTACAACATCAAATAAATCATTCTTATAGTTAAAACAAAGGAATAAACCCTCTTCCACCTCTGCGGCGCTTAAACTCAAATCAAACTTGGCGATCGAAGCATGACTTTCCATCGCTTCTAAACTTCTTCCATGAAGCTCTGGAAGCTCTTGTTGCGTGTTTTGCAAGGTAAACATGGTTTGGAAGATCGGAGAATGACTTGTACTTCGCTCGGGTTGTATGACATCTACAATCTTTTCAAACGGAACATCTTGGTATTCATACGCCTTCAATGCTTTTGTCCGTACTTGAGACAACAACTCTTGGAATGTCGGTGCGCCACTCAGATCAGCCCGATAAACCAACGTGTTGACGAAGAAACCAATCAACCCTTCAATCTCACGATAATTCCGGTTTGCAATCGGGCTTCCGACAAGAATATCCGATTGTCCTGTATAACGAGCGAGGAAGCTTTGATACGATGCCAGTAAGGTCATGAAGAGCGTCGATTCTTCTTGACGACTAAGTTCGTTCAGTTTGTCGCGTAACGAGCGTGACAACAACACAGTGTGTGTCGATCCACGATGGGTTTGCACCGCAGAACGAGGACGATCCATCGGCAACATTAAGACTGGTAACTCGCCAGACAGCTCTTCCTTCCAATATGCAAGCTGCTGATCAAGTACTTCTTCTTTCATCCATTCCCTTTGCCATTGGGCAAAGTCGGCATATTGAACCGGTAATGGTGCGAGTTCTGCTGGTTTTCCACCAACCGCTTCTTCATAGAATGCCATCCATTCTTGGAGCAAGATTTCCATCGACCAGCCATCCGAGATAATATGATGCATGGTACAAAGAAGAATCCATTCTTCTTCTGCGATTTGCACGATTTGCCCACGGATCAACGGACCTTTTCCTAAGTCAAATGGCGCTTCGGCTTCGTTTTGGATCCATTTTTCCATTACGCTTTCTCTCTCTTCGGAGGAAAGCGTAGTTAGATCTATTTGGGGAAGGAACCGGAAAGCATATGGTTGAATCTGCTGCACAGGATGACCATCCATTTCATGGAACACCGTTCGCAAAGATTCATGACGCTCTATCAGCTGATTCCATCCCGTCTCCAATGCTTTGGGTACCCAATTCCCTGTAAGACGGCATACCATCGGTATATTATAAAGTGCACTATTAGGCGTGAATTGGTCAATGAACCACAGGCGCTGTTGGGCATAAGAGAGCGAAATGGCTTCTCCCCGTTCCATCGGCATAAGCGGTGGAATCTCTCGTATTTTGTCTCCTTTACGCAATTGATCCAGTCGCTTCGCCAACGCCTCTACTGTTGAATACTCAAACAGTTCACGTACTAACAGTTCGATTTGTAATGCCTCTTTTAACCGAGATACAACTTGGGTAGCGAGCAACGAGTGGCCGCCTCGATCGAAGAAGGAATCCTGGACACCAATATTTTCTATGCCTAGCACTTGACTCCATACCGATGCAACGAGCTCTTCCATCGGAGTTCGTGGGTATACAGTATTTTCAGTAGATGGTTCATCAGGTACAGGCAATGCTTTTAAATCGAGTTTTCCATTCGGTGTGAGTGGTAAAAATGCCATCTCGACAAAGTGTGCCGGAACCATGTAATTCGGTAAATGTGTTTTCAGATGCTCCCGCCATTCATGAACACTTCCTTCACCAACTACATAAGCTACCAATCGTTTGTCTCCTGGATGATCCTCTCTTACCAGTACAACAGCTTCTTTTACGGACAAATGCGCCTGCAAAGTTGC
>NZ_JBFTMC010000154.1:0-13106 GCF_056396765.1 Bacillus sp. 05T22 | reverse complement strand
AAGAAACGTGTGCGTTCTATGTTAGGATTCAAGTCATATGAAACAGCCACTTCTATATTGAGTGGCGTTGAAACCATGCATATGATGAAAAAAGGACAACTTCACCCACAGGTGAAGTCTGCCCAAAATGAAGTTAGGTTCATACATAAGTTGTTTGGAATTGCATCATAATCTGCCATTGAACAGTCTATGTAGATTTCTATGTCTCTATCAAATGATTTTTGCACCAGAACCAATCCAATTAATACAAAATATAAAACAATATAATTAGAATTCATCCTCCGTAATTAGATTTCCAGCATCATTACCTTTCGTAGAACTTCATTCCAGTTCTTTTAATCTACGATATAGAGCGGTCTGACTCACTCCTGTGATTTGGCATATTTCCATAACAGTTTTATTGGAGCACGGCAACTACTCTGATATTAAGTCTGCAAATTAGAAAGCCATTATTCTCTCTTTGGGAGTCTTACAAATACCTGGTTTAGTAGTTACTAAATATCCTTTAAATGCCTACGTGATCATCGAACATCATTATACCATTACGGATCCTTCCCATCTTTAGTACAGTCAGCATAATAAAAAGCTTTGCGAAATTATTCGCAAAGCTTTTGTAATGACATGTAATTATAATAGTAATTTTCGTATCTCTTCTGTACTTAGACCAGTGAATTTTGCAATGTCTTCTAACGGCATACCATTCTTATGCATACCACAAATTAATTGGATTTTCCCTTGTTCTATGCCTTCTTCTCGCCCTTTTTGGATCCCCTTTTGAATCCCCTTTTCTAAACCTTCCTCTAAGCCTTCTTCACGAGCGTGAGCCAACTTAGCCTGTTCATCAAGAAGTAGCTTCTCACGAGCCTCGTAGGCTGTTCGGAAAGAGGAGTCATGGCTCATATTTTCCCATTTATTTATTGCTTTTTGTAAAATTGGATCTTGATTCATTGCAATCTCCTCCAATATTTGAGTTAAATGTTCATCTTCATGTGCTGGTAGTAATAACATCCATCGAACAAATGTATTTTCCCATGGGTTTACTTTTTCTTCACGCCACTGTTTGATCAATTTAGGTATCTCTACAAAATGGATTTCAATATCGTCACTTAATACCTGTTGCGATTTTGTATTCCATAATTGTCCGATGGTATGAAATGCTTCATCGTGAGAAAATAATATAAAATCTAATAAGTTAATGGTAATGGTTTTCCGAAGGGAACGATATGGCATCCCTTCTTGCATTTGGGACGTATAGAGTTTACTCCAATAATATAAAGATCGCTTTACCATATCATGTGTATTCCGGAGCTGAATTTCGATATTAACTTGTGTTCCGTTATCTAGAGTTGCTAATAAGTCTAATATGGATAACTTATCATCTTCATAAGATTTATGAAGATGTGGATCTTCTAGTTGTAGAGATGCAATAGGTGCATCTAAATATTCTTCTAGGATAGCGTTTAGAAATCCGGTTAATATCTCTTCATTCCCTTTTGTGCCGAATAACTGTTTAAAAGCAAAATCAATTCGTAAATTTACTAATTTTGTGGACATGGGTTTCCTCTCCCTGTCTTTCTTTTCTTATTATTATTTTATAATTGAACTCTCTATACAAGCAAATGCTACTTTTACCATTGTAGCTCCAATTCATCACAGTACACATCTAACTCCGTAAAACAGTTTTGTAAATCCGCTTCAAAATCAATTTCACGAATTATACTATCTACCTTTTGTTCTAAATCTGAAATTGTGGTGTAAGGAACATAGAATATATACTCTCCCGAACGTTGTTCCATATTATATTGTGATATGAGAAAGGATTCAATATTCTTTTGAACTTTTCCCTTTCCTCGTACAAATTTATTATTATTTTCTACACGTAACAACATACGGATAGTGGCTGTTGGTTCTTTAGCTTGTTCGCTTTTTTCGGTTTGCTTATTTTTTCGTATGTATCTGTATAGTGTAGCTTGACTAATACCTGTCATGTTTACAATTTCTTGTATGCTATATTGCTCTGATTTATATAAGTTTAATGCCTTTTGAATATAGGTATCTTTAACACGAGGACGCCCACCAACTCTTCCTCTTGCTCTTGCACTTACAAGGCCTTCTTGTGTTCGTTGAGCAATCAAGTCTCTTTCAAACTGGCTGAATGCTTGAAATACTGTTAACATCAATTTTCCTTGAGGTGTATTAGTATCAAATTGTTCTTTGATACTAATTAGCTTAACTCCCTTATTCTCAAAAAAATCAACAAGTTCAATTAAATCTTTGGTACTTCTTCCTAATCTAGAAAAGCTTTCTACAACTAATGTATCACCAGGTCTAATTTTATCTTTTAATCGAGTAAGCTCTGGACGATCACTTTTCGTACCTGTTATTTTTTCAGTTAAAATTTCAGTACAGTTATAATTTTGAAGCATGTCTAGTTGACGAATCAAATCTTGTTGTTGGGTACTTACCCGTGCATAACCATAAATGTATGCATTCATAAAATCACCTACCCTTTACATGATAATTTTATCACAAAGGGTGGTTAAAGTTAATTTGATTTTGACAATAGTTTTGATAACATAGTTAAGCGATTTATAAGGCTCAAATTTTGTTTGTTTTATAGTTATCAAAAACCATCGTTTTTGATAACTATGAATCCAACTTTTCTATTTTTAAATGTCCCAAAAACTTTACTTTTTGGGACGTTCTATTTATAAAAAGTAAAACTAAGTTCATGACTTTTTATAATTTGTAAAACTGAACATTAAATTCTTATAGCAAATATGTACCTAAAGGTGTGTTTTATTTTTGGTATAACCTTAAAATCATTTCTATACCTTTTTGGATTACGTTTCCCACTCAACACCCACTATTCCAAAAGGTGTACCTTTTGGGAATAAGAAATTGCGGATCAGTATTGATTTTAAGTATGAAAAATTGTATAGACTGAAATGATTATATATTTCAAAATATCTTATTTTATCGTCAATTACTCTATTAGTTACTGTGACTTTTTAAGGTATCTCTACAGCCTACCCTTATTTATTCTCTAAGCATAATTAGTAAATTCTTATTGTATAGACATATGGTATAAAATTGAATTTGTATATTTTCTTTTGTATATACCTTGTATAATGAAAATACTAGTATAGTTATGTGAAGTAGAAAGTAAAATTTGAAAAGGTGTGAAATAGTTGGTTAAGTTTACCTTTCTTTTAAAACCTATAATGAATAAAATAATAGGCTTAATAAGTGCTAATTTTTTGGAAAAATTAATAATGAGATACAAATTAAATAAAATAAAATCATTTCAAAAGCAATATGAAGATACATTTGTTGATTCAAAAACATTTCAAGATTTTTTAAATCGTGAAGAAAATGCACTTTTAATATTTGATTACGTATTTGGCTCTACATTTAAATCTAGCAGTAGAGATGATTTTGTGGAGCAATTATCTAAAAGTGCAATGAATGAGATTAATAAATTTAGAAATTCTGCGGATTTAAAAGAAATAGAAGATCATCCAGTCGTAAAACAATATCTTAGAGAATTGATCATATATCTTCAGGAATATAGAGATAAAAGTTTTAAGCAAAATGAAATGAGTATGTTGGCTAATATTCAAAATAGCATAGTAGCAGGTAATGAAAATTTGAGTGAATACTTTGAAAAGAATTTAGTTGAGGTTCAACAAAGGGCTTACATAAAAAAATATACAGATGAACATTTAGAAGAACTACTTAATCAAAATATACTAGATTTAGGTAAAAGGTATAATTCAGAAGCAAATGTAGGAACGGATTTTAATGTTGTATTTGATTCTTTGATAGGTGATAAGAAGATTTTTGAAAATCTCGATGTTTTAATACATAAGTTTCGAGATAGTATTAATAAATTCAGTATTGCATTAGATGCATATAAAGAAGAAGTCGAACTTAAAGATATTTCTTTTGTTGTAAAGATTTTAGATTTCTTAAAGGATATAAACTGTAATGATAGTGAATTTTATTTAGAGAGTAATTTGAATACTTTTATAGAAGAGATTAATAATTTTATGGGAGAGGTTGAAGGTTTCAGATATTGGCTTTATGAAAAAGGCGAACAAAAAATCAGAAATGAAAGCATTACACTAATTCATCAAATATCTCAACATGAAAGGGCGATTACTGATTATATTAGCTTGCTTCACCCAAATTTAATCAATAATCCATATTTGTTAATATACGGAGAAGCTGGGATTGGAAAATCACATTTACTAGCTGACAATGCCAAAAGATTACAAGAAGCTGGACATAGTGTTTTTTTATTTTTAGGTCAATATTTAAATAAACATGACTATCCTTTTAATCAATTATTCAATCTAATTGATTATAAAGGTGATAAAGAGTACTTTTGTAAGGAATTTAATGAAAGAGCACAAAGAAAAAATAAGAAAACTGTAATTATAATAGATGCTTTAAATGAGGGAGAAGGTAAACATTTTTGGAAAAATTATTTGCTGAGTTTTTTAAATTTCATTAAAAAATTTAAAAATATTGCAGTGGTTTTATCAGTTAGGAGTAACTATGTAAGAAGCGTATTACCTGAAAATATTGAATATGAATTTCCGTTGCATAAATTAGAGCACAAAGGGTTTAATGATTTGAGTTTGGAGGCATTAGAGCCATTTTTCAACTTCTATAAAATAAATCCGGTCATATTTCCTTCCTTAGAAAATGAATGTTATAATCCATTATTTTTACAAATTTATTGTGAAGCTTTTCAGGATAATTATAAAGGCTTTAGAGGTTGGAGTATAGTCGAGGTATTAGAAAAGTATATCGAAAAGATTAATACTAAAATGTCACTTGATGAAAGATTTCGATATTCAAGTTCATTAAATTTAGTGGATAAAATTTTGAAAGGAATTGCTTTGAAATTCATTGATAACGAAAAACGGGATATTAATTTTAATGAACTGTGTGAAGTAATAGAAAATGTGGCTAGTAAATATACAACTGATTATCGATTATTAATATTAGGTTTAGAAGAAGAAAATATTTTAACAATCAACAAAGGACATAATGAAGAGTTAGTCTACTTTACTTATGAAAGATTCGCAGATATATATATGTCCATAATTTTATTAGAAAGGCATAAGCAAGATGAAAATGTATTTAAGAATATATTACTAAGTGATTCCCAGTTTTATTATGGAATTTATGAGAGTCTATCCATTGTTATCTCGGAAAAACAAAAAGTAGAATGGCTAGATTTAATTGAAAGTAAGTTTATAACTTTTGACATAGCAGAGGAGTTTGTACGAGGAATCTCTTGGAGAAATGTGCAGAATATAAATGAAAGAACTTTTTATTGGATCAATAAATGTTTAAGCCAAAATAATATGCATTTACAAAATCTAGTATACGAAAGATTGCTAAAACAGTCATATGTTATAGAATCTCCACTAAATGCAGATTTCTTACACGATAATCTTAACAATATGTCTATGTCTATAAGAGATGGAAGTTGGACAATATCTATAAATAATAATTCTGAAGTACCTATGCGACTTGCAGAAATCATACTTAAACAAAATTTAAGTTTTGAACATTTTAATCATCAAAATTTTGAATTGCTGTCAACAACTTATATTTGGTTACTTACGAGCTCAAATATAAAGTTACGGGATACTGCTACTACTGCTCTAGTGAAACTATATATGAATAAGCCTTCAATTATTATAAAGGATATTAGACGATTCATTAACGTAAATGATCCATATGTTCTTGAAAGGCTATTTGCAAGTGTATATGGTGCAATTTTAAGAACAAATGATTTGTCTCAATTAGGTGAAATAGTTGATTTTATCTACACCAATATATTTGAAAGCGATGAGGTTTATCCAAATATTTTAAT
Source organism: Bacillus sp. 05T22 (assembly GCF_056396765.1). NCBI lineage: Bacteria > Bacillati > Bacillota > Bacilli > Caryophanales > Bacillaceae > Bacillus > Bacillus sp. 05T22. The sequence continues at coordinate 7,210 of NZ_JBFTMC010000154.1, read as the reverse complement.
TAGAGATTATGCCAGAAGTATTGTTTTATTTGCTGTTAACAAAGAAATTATTAGTTTTAAAGGATATGAAAAAATTAATCCTCCTTATTCAAGTTTATGGTATGAAAAAATATATTCATTACAAGAGATAGATAATAAAGTTAAAGAAATGGAACAAAAATCAGAAGAAGTGTATGGTGGCTTTCGTTCAATAGTCAGATCTATGACTACTGAATATGGTAGAGGGACTGGAGCTTATGGAGATTTTGGAAGATATGTTTTCGGGAGTGCGGTGTCTGATTGGAGAAATCAATTTAAGGATCAAGATTTGAGTAATATTGCTACGATGAGAATTATTGAGTACGGATATAATGAAAAAGTACATGGTTATTATGATAGAAACTTAAATCATCATAGTAGACATAAAAACTCAGTGGAAAGAATCGGAAAAAAGCTTCAATGGATTGCATTGTATGAGTTACTAGCAAAATTGACAGATAATTACCCTGTATATAAAGAAGTAAAGAGGTATACACCTGAATATGAACAATACAAAAAGTTACAAAATAAAAAAATGCATAGATATATGAGAACCCTTTTTGATTTTGAGTCAGAAGAAGACATAGTGGTGATAGAACAAGAACCGGAAATACCTCTAAAGGAAGAAGAACACATTGTCCGAATCGAAAAAGAATATTATAAGAAATACAATGGACCATGGAATCCATTTTTAAGAAATATTGATCCTAGTTTATTAAATTATCCACCAGAAAAATCTATGCATAATTTGATTAAATCTTATTTACCCCATAGACCGAATAAATATTGGTCTCAAAGTAAAAAGGAGTTTGAAAATCTCGAAGACTTTATACTTATTGAGTATGAAGGAGAGAAATATATATCTTTAGCGCAATTACTTATTCAAAAAAGGGATAATGGTAAGAATTATGTAGATGTAGATGAATTTTGTGTAAAAACAAGAGCAGTATTTTTGCCGCTTAAGGATAAAGAAAACTATATTGGCTTAAAGTCTGTAAAGAAGGGCGATTTAAGTGTTTCTTGGACGAATTTATATACTGTATTTGCATTTGAATATTGTTGGCATCCAGCTTTTTTAGAAAATTTCTATGAACAAGAATTTGAAAATATAAAGTATGAAGAGTCAGTATTAGAATATTTATGGGAAACAAATATAGATACTATTTCAGGAGAATTAAATTCATGTAGTTATCTTTTACCAAGTGCCAATTTAGTGAAGTTTTTTGAGTTAAATCAAACTTCTGAGGGTGTTTGGAAAGATGAACATAATAATTTGGTTGCTTTTGATACACAGTATCTTGGATATGAAAGGAACTTGTTATTTAGGGCTGATTATTTAGAAGAATATTTAGAAAGCAATCATCTAACAATTGTATGGGATTTTTATATGGAAAAAAAATCTGAACGGAGTCGAAAAGAAGAATGGTTCATCTGTTGGATTAATAATAATAAAGATATAGAACATCAAATTTTAGAAGAATATCAGGAGACAGATAGGAAAGAATTATTTTAATAAAACTAACTAAATTGTATAGAAGAAAAGAAGTGCCCTCAGATTGTTAGACACAGCCTTACAATCGGGGGGCACTTCATTTTAAGGTTTTGAATTTTTTCTTATTTTGGGTATATTGATATAATGTAAATCTAAAAATAACAGGATAATTTTTTAAACAATAAGTTTCGTTGCGCAAAGCTTATCATAGCGCTATGCGTGTAGGAAATTCCACTTTTTTATTTTGTATAAAACACCTTAAATTAATATCTATCTCATAATAAATTAGTGAATGGTTCTTACGCACTTTTGGTGATGATCTATATGTCCCTATGTAAAGAGATTTAGATATTTTTTCAGAAAAGCATTCTCTCTACAAAGTTAATAACACCCTTTGTGTTAATAGTTTGCTACTCGCACGTCCATACATCATTCGTTTGATTGTTTTAAGTCGATTAATATGTCCTTCTGTTATGCCGTTACTAAATGAAAGAGAACATGCTGCAGTAATTGCTTTTATGTCTTTCGCCACATAGTTCATAAATGTTTGGATGGCAGGAAACGGCATATTTTTATATGTTATAAGCCAATTTGCTAAGCTTTTAGCTCGTTTTTCACGAACAGCGGATAGGAAATCTTGAATCATGCGATGAACTTGTTTCAGCTCAGGAAACTCTGTACGAAATATTTCTGGTATGCTATTTTTCCACTCTTCATATTGAGCCTCACTCCACATAGACCATAGGAGATGCGATCGGGATACTGTGAGCGTAATTTTACCCACTCCTTGCTCTCTTCGTATTTGAGCAACACATGTGTTTAGGGTAGATCGTGATCCTTTATATCCCATCTTCCGCAGGAGTTCTTCCATTTCGTCAACAGTCTTCTCTTCCGTATTCCACTTTTGAATGGAAGAGAGAAACGAATTCAAGATAGAGCTACGACGGAAATCTGGTTTTTGCTTTCGTTGTAAATCTGCGTACACCGTGCCACGGCTCAGTTTCATGCTTCGAGCGATCCAGGCAATCTTCTTTCCTTGCTGAAAGAGCTCTTGAACTTGTTGACTGCGTTTCCAAACCCATTCCTCATGTGATTCCCGTAGGGAATCTGTCTTTCGTACTACGGGAATAGGTTCGTCAGACTGTACGTACTCTATTTTCTTCCAATCTGCAGGAACATGCTGGTTTAGTGATTCTTTCAATGCATCAAATAGCCCTTTCAGTATATGCCAACGGTCTGCTACCTGTTGTGCATGAGGAAGTGCTTCAGAAATGGCAGAAGCGTAAGAAATGGAGCCGTCACGACTCACAACTTGTATATTAGGATGTTGTTTTAACCACTCTACAACGTCTTCTTTTTTACGACTTTCTAAAATCGTAATAGGACGCCTTGTATCTTGATCTATAATAAGCGTTCCATAACGATTGCGTTTTTTAAAAGCAAAATCATCAATTCCAATGTTAAGTAAGTTTTGTTGCGTAGGCGGCTCCATTTTATAGAGTAAGCGAAGAAGTGTATCATGACTTGTATGAAATCCTAGTGATTCCGTCACTTTAGATACAGTTGTACAGTTTGCAGATAGAACAATTTTCTGCAAAAGTTCTTGCAAACGATTCGTTTTTCGTTGATATGATTGAAGCCACGCGAATCGCTCGGTAAATATCCGTGTCGAGCATGCTGGGCTATCACAAAAGAATTTCTTTACTTGTAATTGTAGGTGAATAGATGTTTGTTGAATAGCTAAGTCTTGAACAAAACGTGTATAACGACTATGTACTCGTGATGAAATCTTGCCACAAGAAGGGCAGGGACATGATTTGCAAATAGATTTTAGGATATAAACATGAGTGTGGACCGCTTGAAACGAAGACATAAGTTCAACACCTTCAAATGAAGGAAGGACAATATACATGAAGTGTACTACTCCTTTTTATCTTACTATACCATTTCTTATATCCCTTCACCAAAAGTGCGTAAGAACCAATTCTACTTGACGGTTACACCGGAATATAATTTACTGTTTTTCAATGAATTTATAGTTGTAATGAAATATAATTTTCCGATCAATTTTAAACTAGAAAAGTGTACCTTTATGAACATTGGTCATTTTTTAGGACGGATAATATTTAAAAAGTAAAACTAAGTTCATATCTGTTTATAATTTGTAAAACACACCATTAAATATCCAAATAAAAACCCAGTGACTTCATGCACACATACTGATATCACTGGGTTTTATAAGTTTAACATTTTGTAAGTTTTGTAAAACTCATCTTTTAAGTTAATACATATGAATTTGTTTTTTTCGGTTTAATTTCCCCTGTAAATTTAAATATTGGAGTTTTTYTTGTGACTTACTATTTTCTTTTATTACCGATGTGAAATGACTTACATCGGAAAATATAGCTATATTTTTTGCGCCTTCCTCAAATTTTTGCTTAATTTCCTCGACAAGTGATTCATCGTAGATCGTAACAGAAGCAGAAGGAATTCGCTTTATATTATCTTTGTCGGCTTGTTCAACCCAAGGAGAATACAGTGAAATACTATAGTATGGAAATTTTTCAGTTGGTATGTTTATTGATTTGATTCGACCATGAAGGCAAATAGGATGATCTGGTGATGTAGAAAGATAGTCAAAGGCTTTTCTAAAATTTTCAGTATCATAGAAAAAATTAGCCCACTTAATTTCTTTATTATGAAATTTTAGTACCACAAGATTACGTAATTCYTTGTCTTGATCTTCAAGTTGAGTCTGTAATTGCATAATTTTTTTCATTGATGCTAAATAGGAAGAGAGCTTTCCTTTGTTTTCGTATATTTTTTGTGGATTTCTTTTTGTTTCACCTACAGGTACTAAAACATTATTACTACAAGATATGGTCTTTTTATTTTTTTGTAAAGCATCTTTAATAACATGTAACCTAAATTCGTATTTCCCATTTTCTAAACTAGTCATTAGGTCTTCTGCACTTCTTGCAATTACTTTAATTTGACCAACGGTATTGAATTGGCATGTTTCAACATGTTTTTCTTTTCCAGATAAGCGAAGATATGCTCTTACTGGTATAGTTTTATCGCTATATTTACGTTTGAATTCATCAACAAAACTAAGTGATTTACGACAATTTTCATCGATACAGTATAAATCTTTTTGTAGAGCTTCGTTTTGTTGAATTTCATCAATCTCGACAATCCTACTTAAAAAAGGATGATAAGCACTAGACATTTTCATTCCCATTTAAAATCCTCCAATATAAGTTAATTATTCTTTATTTCATATTACCAAATAAAGCAAAGGGAATAATTAGAATTTACAAAAAACAACAATTTCGTTTCAAAATTGTTATATTTTAGATGGTATTAGTATACGATTCGGAATAAATATCTGATTTTTAAAAGAAATTTTGAATCATTAAATATCTGATATTCTTCTATCGTCAGAAAAACAGCATGCTATTTTCGAACTCATACCAAAACCTTTTTAAGCACCCTAACAGGCGAATCAAAAAGCAAAATAATTCCCGATGCCAAATATATTAGGTTAATATCAAAATCCGCTTATAATCAAATCTGAGAAGTCATTTTCTGTGAAATGGAATTTTTTTATGTTTATAATCGTACAAGAGCTGTTTTCCAATACAAGCAACTGACAATCCATTTGTGAACATAGCTGAGAGCAAGATTATGATCTGCTGCACCCGCTCTTCATCTAAAAAACGATCAGAAATATATACACACCCTACGGTCCATGCCATTAGGTAAAAACCATAACTATCATATGTTCCTTGTTCTAATTTTTTAGTTTGAAACACAAGTTATTTCTTGTACGTATTTCACCCCCCTTGTATCTTCTGGACAAAATAGTACATTCCGACTTAAGATCAAAGTTTCCTGTAATACTTTATATCCAATTTTGCGTAGTTTTACTTCATTCACACTGCTTCCTCCTTTTCTACAGGATTCATTACTCCTCTTTTTAGTAAGGAAGAGGACTTTGATCTGAATTCTCATGTCTATAATCACACTCTCTACAGAAAAAAATCCAATTCGGAAATTCATCGTACATAGGGATCATCTCCACTTTTTTCTCTTCTGAGCACCTTGGGCATAACATATTTCTTTTCCCCCTTTTGTTTTTCCCTATTTATTTTTATCTAATAGTTTAGATGTCTTTATAGGCATGTTGCACAGCCACGCCTATAAGAAATAGAATGATTAAAGCTAAGGTAATAACCTGCCGCCAACTTTTTTTAAATAACAAGATAACTAGTGACATTAGAAGGACACTTGTAGTACATAAAGTAATACCAAATGTCCATATCATGTTAACTCCCTCTTTGTTAATTAATATAACCATCTGCTTTTAGGGGCTGCTGAATCTTCATTTCATTAATTACCCATCTACCCTTTTGCTCATCATATAGTAATGAAATATCTAAAGGCATTTGTGTGACACTAGACACACCATTTACGGTTATTTTTTGCCAAACACGGGCAAATACATTTGCATGCGTTGTATCTACTGCCGTATAGTACAATAAGACTTTATCAATATCTGAAACTATTGTTTTATCTGGTTCAGTTTTTTCGACTGGTTGATTGAGATCTGTCCCTGCTGGAACCAGCATTTTCGACGCATCCTCTGTCACAAATGGCTTAATTTTTGTCCATGCTCTTTCCCCTTTTGCAGTATCATAGACGAAAAAAGCTTTTAAAAACTCTTCTGTATCTTTTTTGACATGTGTTTCTGTATTTCGTTCTTTTCCTTTCAACTTCTGATCTAGTTTTTTATTTTCAATTTGCACCACTTGCAATTTTTTCTTTGCATCTTCATATTTCTTTTGATACTCATTTACTTTAGAAGCTGTAGAGGTTGCATATATGCCAACCCCTACAACTAATAATAGTAAAATGCCTGTAACCCCTTTATTCATTGCTATTCCTCCTCTATTTCACACGTCTAATTCCGACGAAGTGATCAGCCCAATATTTTTTACTTAAATCTGCATAATGCAAATGGGTTCCGCCTGCATTAAACATCCGATTATTGCCGATATAAATTCCTATATGTGAAATCCCTGCTTTATATGTCCCTTGGAAGAAAACGAGATCGCCTGGTGCTGGATTATCCACTGGCACTGTGGCATTGTACATAGATTCGGCCGTTCCACTGATCTTAATTCCGACTTTGTTATAGCTCCATTCGATAAGACCCGAACAGTCGAAATTCGGTGGCGACCGCCCGGCCCATACGTATGGGAAACCGTCGTAAGGTGTTACTAATGCCATAATCTCATTAAATTTTGCATTGGCTGGACCATCTCCCGTTCCGTCCCCAGGACCAGTTCCACCGCCAGCTCCTCCGCCCTCATTTGTAGCAACATAATATTTTAAAACTTTTTCGACATAACTAAAGTCGCCATAGCAGTAGGGGGATCGGAAACCACATTCTGTTCTTCCACCGTTGTGTTCCAAGGCAAATTGCTTTGCTAATTCAAGCGTATACTCTCCACCATTTCTATTGATGAAATTTAAAAACCCTGGCCCAAATAGTGATAGGTAAGGTTTTGACGTTATCTCCACCTTTTCCCCCACTTCACACCATACGTGAGACTTTCACCTCATACGGCGTTCCATCTAATTCAATTGACCAACTTTTGTATTGAAGGAAAGATAGGATGTCGACGCGCTGATATT
>NZ_JBFTMC010000153.1:0-7975 GCF_056396765.1 Bacillus sp. 05T22 | reverse complement strand
GCCCTGTCCTTGTAATAGGAGGAGGAAACTTTGGTACGCTAATTGCGACTGAACTTGCAGAAAGTCAAGATGTAACGATTGCTATTAGCTATCCATTTAAATTTTTACCACTCAAAATCATGAACAAAAGCATCTTTCATTGGTTAGAAAAGATTGGTCTCTTATATGCAGGAACTAATACAAAGCGCGGATTATGGTTTCGAAAACAAAGTGATCTATTTTTGGTTTTGACTTAAAAAATTAATTCGCGGAGGAAATATTGAGGTCAAACCAAGGATTATATTATATTGGATTGCCGTGGCAACATCAAAGGGGCTTAGCACTTATTTGCGGAGTAGGGAAAGGTGCTAAGTTCTTACATTTAGTTATAAAAGAAAAGAATGGAGAATGGGTTGGTTTTCCTGCTGTGCATTCACATACTTCTTTATTTCTTTTATACTTAAATCGAATCATATAAGATATATCGAAAATAGGATGAGTAAAAATGAGTGACTATGAAAATAAAGCATTGTTAAAAATTCTAGGGCCTTTGGAGCTTGAAGTAATGAAAGTTATTTGGATTAGAAAAGAAGCAACAGTTCAAAATGTGTTAACAGAATTAAATAAGCAAAATGATTATGCTTATACAACTATTATGACAGTAATGAATCGATTGGATAAAAAAGGGGTTCTTACGCGTAGTAAGTTGGGAAAGGGATATGTATATAAACCACAGTACACCCCTAATGAACTCATCCAACAAAATTCTTCTGAACAAGTGGAACATCTTCTCCATCATTACGGAGATATAGCTATTACGCAATTTGTGGATGCTGTTGGACATAACCCTGATCAACTTCATAAGTTAAAGGAACTTATTCAAAAATTAGAGCAGGTTGAAAAATAATGTATCGATTATTTCCAACTTTAAATATATACGTTTTATGGTTAGTTGATGTTACGACTGTGTTTATAAGTTCTTGTTTTGTTTTACATTATCAAACAATGCCAGGTTGTATGGGGATGGGCAGTATATTGGACTGTTGCAACATTCAATTGAATCATTGGCTTACCTTTATACCGATTATTGTAGGAGTTCTTTTTATATGTTTAGCTGGGACCTTTTTGTTTTTGTTTAAAAAGACGAAAAAATTTATTGCTGAGTTAGCTTTATATCAAATAGATTGTTATGAATCAATTGTAATCGAAGCTTTTCAACGAAAACATTCTGTAAAAGTTCAAATAGTAGAAGTTGCATATCCATTAGCATTTACACATGGATTTATTCGCCCTCATATTTTGGTTAGTACTGGTTTAATTGACTTATTGCAAACCTATGAATTAGAAGCTGTATTAGAACATGAGTATTATCATTATCAAAACAGAGATCCATTTAAATTATCAATAGGGTACAGTTTGGCACGTGTTTTTTCATTTTTACCAATCTCTCAAAAGTTTTATACACGCTATCTGATGGAAAAAGAAATCAACGCAGATACTTTTGCTATCCGAGAGGTAGGAATGAAGCCTGTTGCATCAGCACTATATAAGTTAATGACAAATGTACCTCCTTCTTCATTTGCAATGGCTCATTTTCAAAATCATTCTTTTCAGGATACTAATACTAGAATTGAGGTTCTTCTGACAGGGAAATATAAGCGGCCATCTATTGCATTAGTAGATTGGATGGAATCTAGTATTCACATTCTCTTAATTGTTTTACTTATAGCATGTGTGTCATTTTTGTGACAAATTCTCTTTTCTATAACAATTATCTACTACGAAATCGTAGTAGATGGTGGTTTTATCATCTGGATTATAAGATGTTGGGAGAGGAAAATAATGAAAAAGCTTATTTTAGGCGCTTCATTTATTTCATTAATGGCATTTGGCGGAACGGCTTTGGCTGCTAGTCCAACGCCACACAAAACAACGAATCAAGAAGATTGTATGACAATGAGTATGAAGGACTGTATGACAATGATGAAAGATTGTATGTCTAAAGATGACTGTAATACAATGGGCATGGAAGACTGCATGGAAATGATGAAGAATATGCAAAAATAAATGTCTATATACGGACTGTATCGATACCATCCATGATATAGACTGTGAGTAAGACGCATACTAGATAAAAGTAAAGCATAAATAAGAGCTGGTAAAGGAATAACCAGCTCTTATTTATGCTTGTTCCTATAGAACGGGAATAGTTAGATACAATTATGCATGTAGAGACAAACAGTGCCATCGTGTGAATTATTTCCTATTACAAATGGTTATAACAATAGTATGACACTATAAACACATAAAGAAGGGAAAAATTCGTATGAAAAGCTTTCGTATTATTAGTTTTTTTGTTCTTATTAGCGTAATTCTTCTATTAACAGCATGTGGATCTAAACTAAGAGACCAGTTAAACTGGAAATTAGATAATTTTTCATATACTGATCAGAACGGAAAAACATTTGGACGGGATGATTTAAAGGGGAAGGTTTGGGTAGCAGATTTTATTTTTACAAGTTGTAAAACAGTATGCCCACCTTTAATAGCTAACATGGAAAGGCTTCAAAGAATGTTAAAAGATGAAGGAGTTCAAAATGTTGAGTTTGTATCATTTAGCGTAGATCCAACTGTAGATACTCCTTCAAAACTCAAAGAATTTATGAGCCGTTATGATATGGATGAATCCAAGTGGCATTTTCTTACTGGTTATTCGCAAGAAGAGGTTACCGAGTTTGCTAAGAAAAACTTTCAAACACTTGTAGATAAACCACAAGATTCTGATCAAGTCACTCATGGAACAAGCTTTTATCTTGTAGATCAGACTGGAACTGTTGTAAAAAAGTATTCAGGTCTCTCAAACCCTCCTTATAAAGACATAGTCAGAGATATAAAGAGAATTCAATAAAAGTACTTTAGTAATTATTGATAATAAAAAACATATAAAGCGAAAAAGAGCTGGTGGTATGCCAGCTCTTTCTTTTTAAGTAATGTCGCACACATTTGTTCACACATCATGGCACAGTCTTGAAGAGATTTCATAGTTTTACATGCATTTGTACGGTATCTACTCTATATTCCATCCATATACCCCGTTATTTAGATAGTCATTAATTAAGGTATGTTTACCGTAGTATAGTTATGCCTTTGTGTAAGGAACTAATAAAGATGAACCATAATTCGATACAAGAGCTATCTTCTGAGTACATGGGTTTTTCAACAATCTTTTTAATCAACTGTAAAGATGAATTGTTTTCAGTTGATTATATAAGCAGTTAGTTATATACTTATTTCGAAGTAGAGGAAATTAAAATAAATCCTTTTAACGAATATTACGTTTAATTTCCGCTCAATATATAAGTATATGCTTATTTAACTATAAAAGGGTAGGTGTGGTATGGAAAAAACAGTTATAGAATTAACAAGAGCATCGCAGTTATTAAAACTATTAGGAGACAAAACAAGACTAACAATTGTATCTATTCTCAAACAACGTGAGTGTTGTGTCTGTGAACTTCTTGAAGTATTTGATATGAGTCAACCTTCTATCAGTCAGCATCTTCGAAAGTTAAAGGATTTAGGCTTAGTGCAAGAAGAGCGTAGAGGTCAATGGATTTATTATTCTTTAAATCAGGCAAGTGATTTATATACGCTTTTAGAAGATATTTTAGGCCATGTACCAGATCAAATAGAGAAAATCAAACAAATTGAGAAGAGCAATCCTACACTCCGGTGTGGTTGTTAATAAATAGTTAGAAAGGGAAGTGAGAAGGATGAGCAACACGGGGAAAAAACGTCTATCTTTCCTAGATCGATATCTAACCCTTTGGATTTTTCTTGCGATGGCAGTAGGGATTGGAGTTGGATATCTATTCCCTGGGTTCGTTGATGGAATGAATAGTCTACAGGTAGGAACAACTTCTATCCCACTTGCGATTGGCTTAATTTTAATGATGTACCCGCCGCTTGCTAAAGTACGCTACGAAGAGATGGGGCGCGTTTTTAAAGATGTAAAAGTATTAGTATTATCACTCGTGCAAAACTGGATTATTGGTCCGGTTTTAATGTTTACTTTAGCAATTATATTTTTACAAGATAAACCAGAATATATGGTTGGATTAATCATGATTGGTCTAGCACGTTGTATCGCGATGGTGATTGTATGGAATGACCTTGCGAAAGGTGATACAGAATATGCAGCAGGGTTAGTTGCTTTTAACTCTGTATTCCAAATGTTATTTTTCTCAGTATACGCGTATGTGTTTGTAACAGTCATTCCAGAATGGTTAGGAATTGAAGGAGCTGTTGTAGATATTACAATGGCAGAGGTTGCAAAATCAGTCTTTATTTATTTAGGAATTCCTTTCATCGCAGGAATGTTAACACGTTTTATCTTTGTAAAAACAAAAGGGCGAGAATGGTATGAAAAAGTATTCATACCAAAGATTAGCCCCATTACATTAGTCGCATTATTATTTACAATCATTGTGATGTTCTCATTAAAAGGAGAAGTGATTGTTAGCGTACCATTTGATGTTGTACGTATTGCGATTCCATTACTTATTTATTTTGTAGTGATGTTCTTTGTTTCTTTCTTTATGGGCAAAAAAATCGGTGCAAGTTATGGGGTATCAACAACATTAGCATTTACAGCTGGAAGTAACAACTTTGAATTAGCAATCGCTGTAGCTGTAGGGGTATTTGGAATCCAGTCTGGTGCAGCGTTTGCAGCAGTTATCGGTCCTTTAGTAGAGGTTCCAGTTATGATAGCTCTTGTAAATGTAGCACTGTGGTTCCAACGTAAATACTTTCAAACACAACCAAAATAATTATTGTTATAAAGGTGGAATTAACATGGAAAACAAGAAAACAATTTACTTCTTATGCACAGGAAACTCTTGTCGTAGCCAAATGGCAGAAGCTTGGGGTGAAAAATATTTAGGTGACAAATGGAATGTACTTTCTGCTGGTATTGAGGCGCACGGAGTAAATCCGAATGCAATTAAAGCAATGAAAGAAGTAGACATTGATATTACGGACCAAACATCTGATATCATTGACCGTGACATTTTAGATAAAGCAGATCTTGTTGTAACACTTTGTGGTCATGCAAATGATGTATGTCCAACAACACCACCCCATGTAAAACGAGTTCACTGGGGATTTGATGATCCAGCTGGTCAAGATTGGTCTGTATTCCAAAAAGTTCGTGATGAGATTGGCGAACGTATTAAAAAATTCGCTGAAACAGGAGAATAATTGAAAACAAAATAAGCCGAGAATTCTTTTTCGGCTTATTTTGTAAAGAAGGGGAGAAATCAGAGATGAAAAAAATTGAAATTTTTGATCCTGCTATGTGTTGTTCTACGGGGGTTTGTGGACCAAGTGTTGATCCAGAATTAATTCGTATTTCAGTAGCTGTTAATAATTTGAAGAATAAAGGAATTGATGTGACACGCTATAATCTTGCGAGTGAGCCGGATGCTTTTGCAAATAACAATGTTATTAGTCAATTATTAATGGATAAAGGACCAGATGTGTTGCCTGTAACTTTGGTAGATGGAAAAGTAGTAAAAGAAAAAGGTCATCTTACAAATGAAGAACTTGTACAGTTAACGGATATAACGGAAGAAGAGTTGAGTCAAAAGCCAGTCGTACGTTTAAAGCTAAACGTGAAAAAATAGAGAAAGAAGTGAAAGGCAATGACAAACTTATACAATCCAAACACAATAACATTCACACCATTTTTATTCTTTACTGGTAAAGGCGGAGTAGGAAAAACATCTACTGCATGTGCAACAGCAATTACTTTAGCTGATATGGGGAAACGCGTTTTGTTAATTAGTACTGACCCAGCTTCTAATTTACAAGATGTGTTTGAAATCGAACTAACCAACAAGCCGAAAGTAATTCTTAATGTTCCGAACTTACAAGTAGCTAACCTGGATCCAGAAACAGCGGCTTATGAATATAAGGAACGTGTTGTTGGCCCATATCGCGGGAAATTACCTGACACAGTAATTGCGACGATGGAAGAACAATTATCTGGGGCTTGTACTGTAGAAATTGCAGCATTTGATGAGTTCTCTACGTTACTTACAAATAAAGAGTTAACATCGAAATTCGATCACATTATCTTCGATACAGCACCAACAGGTCATACGTTACGTCTTCTTCAGCTCCCAACGGCATGGAGTGGTTTCCTAGAAGAAAGTACACATGGAGCTTCTTGTTTAGGACCATTAGCAGGTCTTGGAGATAAAAAAGAGTTATATAGTCAAACAGTTCAAGCATTATCTAATCCGAAACAAACAACATTATTGCTTGTTACACGTCCTGATAGTTCTCCGTTACAAGAAGCGCAACGAGCAGCTAAAGAATTAAAAGAAATTGGTGTAAGTAACCAATATCTACTTGTAAATGGCATCTTGAAAGACTATGTGCAAAATGATGATGTCTCAAATGCGCTGTTTAAGAGACAATCACGTGCGTTAGAAAATATGGCAGAAGAATTAAAAAGTCTTTCTGCTTATGAAATTCCATTAGTGCCGTTTAATGTTACTGGAATAGAGAATATGAGAAAGCTGGTTCAACCAATGGAAAATCTTTCGATTTCACATGAAGAAGCACATACTGTCTCTATTCCTTCACTTCAGACATTGATTACGAATCTTTCAGAGACAGGGAAACGAGTAATTTTTACAATGGGAAAAGGTGGTGTCGGAAAGACTACTGTAGCTTCAGCAATTGCAGTTGGTCTGGCTGAAAAAGGACATCATGTACATTTAACTACAACTGATCCCGCAGCACATATTGATTATGTCATGCATGGAGAACAAGGGAATATTACGATAAGTCGAATTGATCCAAAAGTAGAAGTTGAAAACTATCGTAAGGAAGTCATAGAGCAAGCAAAAAATACGGTTGACGAAGAAGGTTTAGCGTATTTAGAAGAAGATTTACGTTCTCCTTGTACAGAAGAAATCGCAGTCTTCCGTGCTTTAGCGGATATTGTTGAAAGAGCGAATGATGAAATTGTAGTTATTGATACAGCGCCAACGGGGCATACGTTATTGTTGTTGGATGCGGCACAAACGTATCATAAGGAAATTGCACGTTCTTCCGGTGAAGTACCACAGTCTGTGAAGAACTTATTACCACGCCTTCGTAATCCAGAAGAAACAAGTGTTGTAATTGTAACGCTTGCAGAAGCTACACCAGTTCATGAAGCGAGCCGTCTACAAGAAGACTTAAAACGTGCGGATATTACTCCAAAGTGGTGGGTTATCAATCAAAGTTTTTACGCAACACATACAAGCGATTTAGTGTTAAGAGGAAGAGCACAGTCTGAAATACAGTGGATTCAAGCGGTACAAAAGGAATCACAAAATAACTGTGTTATCATCCCGTGGCAATCGGAAGATATTGTGGGATATGAGAAGCTTAAATCTTTAGTAAAATAAAAAATTTGAATAGTTATTGTGAAGGGGAGAAATGAAAATGAATATTACAGATAAAGCAAAAGAGTTTATTGAAAGTGCTATGAAAGAAAACGGTGTTTCAACACTACGTTTTACATTTGAGGGTGCTGGATGCTGTGGACCAAGCTACGGTATTAATTTAGGAGAAGCGCAAGAAAATGATGTAACAGAAACAGTAAATGGTATTGAAGTTGCCATGGATCCAAAGGTCGTTGAAATTGTAAATACATTGACACTAGACTATGTAGAAGATCAACAAGGTGCAGGTCTTGTGATAAGTGGCGGATCGAATTGCTGCTGAACCGCGTGTTACTGCTACTGTGATCCAAACTGTAGGGAGTAAGGGGTATGATGGATTTGTAATTGCGCTTGTAACAGAAGAATGAGGTCTAGATGCCAATTATAGATCTACTAGACTAGGAGGGGGAAACAAAAAATGTTTGATATGTTATAACATGGATGGAAAACAGGGAACTCTTCTCGTGCTCCTCCAAAATGAATGCAGTACAATACAC
>NZ_JBFTMC010000152.1:0-8000 GCF_056396765.1 Bacillus sp. 05T22 | reverse complement strand
AGCCAAAACCGCCAGTAGATCCGCCAACGGATCCAGATAAGCCAAAACCGCCAGTAGATCCGCCAACGGATCCAGATAAGCCAAAACCGCCAGTRGATCCGCCAACGGATCCAGATAAGCCAAAACCGCCAGTAGAACCACCAACGGATCCAGATAAGCCGAAGCCACCAGTAGATCCGCCAACGGATCCAGATAAGCCAAAACCACCAGTAGATCCGCCAACGGATCCAGGGAAACCAAATAAGACTGTATAAAAAGGTACTCATCAAATGAGTACCTTTTTAACTGAAAGGAGAATTTAACATTGATTCAATTTAATAATGCAACACCTGATTTGATTGGAAATATAGTAACTAATGTAAAAGTTATAGGGGGTGTTGGTACAGGTAAAACAACATTTTTAAAAGATCTTGCTTTGAAATTAAGTAACGTAATGGTTTTGGATCTTGGTGGTGAATATACTCATTTTTYGAAAGAGACAAACGAACAAGTGAAGGTTGTTTCCTTGTCCTTGTATGAATCTAACAAGGTTGAAAAGCCTAAGTTGATACAAGAAATTATTGAATCAGCTAAACGATATGATTACGTAATTATTGATGAAACAGTTATTCTCTATAAAGAAGGAATAAATGATTTTTATCATTTTTTATATTTTTTAGATGAAATGAGAAAATCCAATACAAAAATAATTGCTAGTTTTATGGAGATTCCTCCCTTTGAAATAGATATGAAGTTCCCTCAATTTATATCTGTTTCAAAAGGGAGGTAATAATAACTTATGTATGATGAAAAGGTGTCAATTAAATATAAGTTAGCTGAAAAACAAGTACTCATTCCATTGAGTACTTGTTTGTTTATTGGGATATTTTTGGTTGCTAATTTTTTATTACATTTAGTGGTAGAGCTGATTCGTACTACATTCAATGATTTATTACATCCAGAGCCGTTTCATATTGAAGTGGGATTTTTGTTTCAGATGCCAATTCTAGAACATCCCATTTATTACTTGCTTGTTTTCCTTGTAGCAATTGGGACAATAGCTATCACAATTTACAAACTCAGATCCTCGTTTAAAAACTTAAATAATCACCAAAAAGGATCAAGCAGGTTTACAACAATAGACGAGCTGAAAAAACAATACCGTGCGGCACCTGAGCGTGAGAAATCGTTTGAAGGTGGAGGCGGTGTTGTCATCTCTCGGTTGGATGATGAGGTGTTTATTGATGATAGTCCAGTTAACAATTTAATCATTGGTACGACCCGCTCAGGGAAAGGGGAAACCTTTGTTTTTCCAACAATAGATGTCTATTCCAGAGCGGAACATAAGCCTTCTTTAATAACTAATGATCCAAAAGGTGAAATTTTTAGCGCATCCAAAGAGACTTTAGAAAAACGAGGGTATCACATTGAAGTGTTAAATTTATTAAACCCATTGGATTCTATGAGTTATAACTTATTACAACTTGTTAAAGATGCTTATAAAGAGGGAGATTATTCAACAGCGCAAGCATTGTGTAAAACTCTTTCTCATACGCTGTATTACAATCCGAATGTAAAAGATCCTTTTTGGCAACAGTGCGCTATGAGTCTATGTAATGCCATGATATTAGCGGTTACGGATAAATGTATTGCGGATGGAACAGAAGAAAAAATAACGATGTATGCAGTGGCAAATATGTTATCAGAACTTGGTTCAAAAGAAGTAATAGTAGATCCAGATTCAGATCCACAAAATGCATTAGATTTATATTTTGAAGGATTACCAGCCGATAGTGTTGCGAAAATGCAATATGCGACTTCTAATTTCTCAAAAGGGCAAACGAGAGGCGGTATCTTTACGCAAACGATGAATGGTTTATCCATTTTCACATTTGATGAAATCGCTAAAATGACCGCAAAAAATAGTGTGGATTTAAAACGTGTTGGTTTTGGAAAGACCATAAAAGGAAAAGCAAAGCCAAGAAAACGAGTAGAAATTCTATTCCAGGATGGCTCGAAAGAGTCTATAAAAGCAGATATTGCAGGACGGTTTGTATTAGATTTTAAACAAGAAGTAAAAGTAAACGATGCAATTTACGCAATGGAAAAGGGAAGTGAGAAGAAAACAAAGGTCTCTATTACGAAAATAGATGAAAAGACAGGTCATACAGAATTTAAAGTAGTAGATCCAAGTGAAGATATTCAGATTACAGCAATTGACTATTTTGATAAGCCAATTGCTATTTTTATGATTACACCAGACTATGATTCTTCGAATCATGTGATTGCGTCCATTTTTGTAAGACAGCTTTATTTTGTTTTATCAAAATATGCCTCTCTTGCTCGTGGTGGGAAGTGTCATCGTGAAGTGGTGCTGATTTTAGACGAGTTTGGAAATATGCCGAGTATTGAGGGAATGGCAACGTTAGCAACGGTTTGTTTGGGAAGGAATATCCGTTTTAACCTCATCATTCAGGCGTATTCACAGCTCAAAAATAAATATGGAGATGATGCAGATACGATTAATGGAAACTGTGGGAATACCATTTATATTTTAACCAATGACCAACAGACAGCCGAAAAAGTATCGAAAAAGCTTGGAAATAAAACGATTAACACACTTTCTAGAAGCGGAAAAGGTCTTTCTACTGATAAAAATAAAACGGAAAGTGTAGATCAAAGACCACTTTTAACCCCAAATGAATTAATGAGCTTTAAAGAAGGTGAAAGTGCGGTTATTCGTGTGATAAAACGTCAGGATAAAAACCGAAAACGGATTCGACCTCGTCCAATCTACAATACAGGTGAAACGGCATTGAAGTACAGATGGGAATACTTAGGGGAAGAGTTTGATACAGATAAATCTATTTTAGACATAGACATTGATTCATTGCACGATGATGTAGAGCCGAAAAAACTCATTGTTGATTTTCTTGGAGAAAAAAAAGCAGAAGAACTTGAAAAAGAAACGCCAAATACCGAAAGAGACACACCTTCACCAGTAGAAAAAGAACAACCTAAGGAACATAAGGAACAACCAAAAATGATGGGAATTGATGAAGAAATACCAGAAGGAGTGGTTCAGCAGAACGATAATCCATTTGTCCCACTTTCCATTGAAAATTGGAAGGAGAAAATGGTTATTGAATTTTTTGAATCCGATTTAGCTCCCTTGAAAATAGTTGATAAATATTTTGTGGCTCAATTAGGAAAAACAATAGAGGCAGTGAAGAACCAAGAAATGGGTGAGTTTTATGAGGAATTCAAAATGTTAGCTCAAAACGACCATATTGATAAGGGGGTTTATCAAGCTGTTGAAAGTAAGATAAATCTCATTTTGCGTAAATTAGAAAAAGAATCCAAGGTGACGAATTAAAAAGTACTCAAATCATTGAGTACTTTTTTATTTGGTATGAAACCGAACATAAAGGAGGAAGAGCGTATGGGCATTACAACGATAACGGAAGAAATGCAAATGATACTAGATTGTTATTTACCACATGTGACAGAAGAAAATGAGGTCATTATTGGTCTAGAAGATGCAGTTCTTTTCCTTTCAGTAGATCGGGAGGAAAAAGGGAAGCTCATGATTCGAATTGACAAAATTAATGAAAGAGTGAGTTGGACAGCTAAAGAGGTGTTAGGACAGTAATTAGCAGGAAAGGAGGATACATTGTGAAAGAAGAAGAAATTTTAAAAGTTTTAGAGGAATATGGCGATTATCTTCAAATTGGCGATATTGTTAACTATGTTTTGCGATGGATTGGTTGGTTTTTAATTTTAGGTGCTTCTTGGGTTGTTGACATACTAGAAAATGTGACTGATGCAATACTTGGTATTAAATCGTTTTTTAGTGCACCACAAGTGCAAGAATTTCTGGAAACCATGTATCCGGTTTTTGTCGTTCTTTTAGCCCTTTCGTTTTTATATATTGGCTACATGTTCATTTTGAACAAGAAAATGGATCGTTCTCAAATTGTCGTAAATATTTTCATTACGATGTGTGTACTTTGCTTGTTAGGAACGGGAATGACAAAAGTTGATAAGTTTACAGATGATGCAGTAGCGGCTGTGAAGCCAGGGCAAGAGGGATCTATAAGTGATGAAATTATTAAGAAAAACCTCGTTGATATTGCCAGGGTGGACAGTGCAGGTTGGAATAATAAAGAAGGCATGTACCCATACAATTTCATTCCTGAGAAAGATATTCGAAAGATTGATATTGTAGAAAAAATAGATAAGGAATTTGAAGTGACAAAGGATAAAAAGTTAACAGATGCAGGTCAAGAAATATTACAGAATAAAAGAGTAGTAAATGGGGAAGGGAAAGCCTCACTTGCTGAATTAAAAGATGGATGGTTCGATTTCTTTCCAGAGAAGTATTACCGATGGCATTGGAACTTCTGGACGATGTTCATTACGTTGGTGGTAATGGGAATCACTTTGTTATTGGTAAGTATTAAGTTAGGTAGATTGTTTTATGCGTTGGCATTTAACTACTTATTAGCGAACATTTTAGCACCAGCAGATGTTGCGAACGGACAGAAACTAAAAGCAGTGTTAACCGATATATTAAATATATTTATCGCTACCATCATGATTTTCCTTTCTTTGAAACTATATATGATTGGAACAGGTTTCATTCACGATAAGCTAGATGGTGTGGCATATGTTCTTGCATTAGTATCGTTTAGTATGGCTGTCATAGATGGGCCAAATGTGGTGGAAAGGTTATTTGGCATAGATATTGGATTGAAAAGTAGCTGGGGCGTATTAGCTGGTGGCTTATCACTTGGGAAAAGTCTTGGCAAGACAATGAATTCCAAGCCAATGAAAGGTCTTGCAGGTATGCTTTGGAAAGGGGCAACAAGTGCAGCAAAAGGTACCGCACAAGGAGCGGTAAAAACAGCAAGTGCGGCATCTATGACAGCAGGTGGGATGGCTGGTATTATTAGCGGTTTAAAAAAGGGTAACAATGATGGGAAGAATGAGTCCTTACAAGATGAAATAAAGAAAGCAGAACAAAAGAAAGAGCAAGTGAATCCTTTAGAAAATAAACAACAAAATCAATTGAGGAATGAAGAAGAGAAAAAGAATGGTGCAAATGCATCTACTCATGAAGGCATGAATCAAGAAGGAAACGCAAAACCTGAAGTAGCAAGTAGCCAAGAATCTGGAATGACAAGCCTTCAAGATGAAATGAAAGAAGCTGGTATAAAACCTGAAGGAAGTAAGGGAATAGCAGGAACAGGAAAACCTGGTGCAACTGAGGGAAGTCTAACATCAACAGGAAAGCCAGAAATGAATCATGGTAGCCAGTTATCGACAAGTACAGGAAAACAAGGAACAAATCAAGGTAACTTAGTAACGGCAGGAACAATTAAGGAAGGAAGTAGCCAGGCAGGAATGGAATCGCCAAATTCAACAACAAGTAATGAAGGTGGATCTTCAGTAGAAAGTTATAGACCAATAGCAAATGGAAGTAGTTCAGCAGGAGCAGAATCATCAAGGTTAGCAACAAGTGAGGGAAGTGCATCTTCGGTAGAAAGTTATAGTTCAGTGATGGGAGGAAATAGCGAAGCAGCGGTGGCATCGGCTAGAACAGTAAGTGGTGAAGGAAATACACCTTCAGAAGGAAGTTACAGACCAGTAGCAAGTGGAGGAAGCGAGGCATCTATGGAATCGCCAAGAACCGTAACAACAGGAGGAAGTACACCTTCAGAAGAAAGTTATAGAACCATAGCAACAGGAGGAAGTCCGGCACCTATAGAATCATCAAGATCAGCAGTAAGCGTGGGAAGTGCCTCTTCAGGAGAGAGTTACAGACCAGTAGCAAGCGGAGGTAGCCCAGCACCTGTGGAATCGCCAAGATCAACGGTAGGCGTGGGAAGTACATCTTTCGAAGAAAGTGCCAGACCAGTAGCAAGTGAAAGTAATCCAGTACCTGTACAGCATGAGACACGTACATTAGGACAATATGCGACAGATAAAGTGAAACAAGGTGTTTCGTCTACTACAACGTCAGTCAAACAATCAGCAAGCGGAATGAAAGAAAAGGTTAGTAATTCTAAAACAGTAATCAATACAAAACGCTTTTATGAGATGGGTCAGAATACAGGTAAGGGTTGGAGAGAGATTGTAAGCAAAAATAGGAATAAGAATGGTGAGGAATAAGCGTACAACATACGCTTATTTTTTATGTTCAAAAAGGAGGAAATACAAATGAGAAGCTATCGTATTCCGAAGGAAATTAGCACGGAATTAAGGATTAATAAAGTGTTATATCTATTAGATTTCTTTTTATTGATTGGACTATTAGTTGTGACCATGATTCTTAGGAATTTTGTACATGATTCTTTACAACTTCCTTTTTGGCTATTCATGGGGAGTATCGCAATTCTCATGATTTGGAGACCAGGCACAAACCCTGGAAAGCGAATGTATGAAGTACTTCTTATCACTTTACTGAGAAGAAAAGGCGTATATTGTGCCATTGATAAAGATCAATAAGGGAGTGGTTATACATGGCATTATTCAATGAAAAAGAGTTAGAACAACAGGAAATCGTAAAGAAAGAAAAACCAAGGGTAGAAAAGAAAGCATTTCGCTTTAATGAGAGAGAGTTAGAACAACAACCTTTATCTAAGCCAAAAGAGATTGTCAAAGTGGTTGAAGAAGAAAAGAAAGTTGAAAAGAAATTAAAAACCAAGCCTAAACAAAAGAAAAAAGCTTCAGCAGAAAAGCAAAATGTGAAAAAGAAAAATGCTAAGTTCGTAAGATTTTTTTCTAGAAAAAAGAAAGAGGCACCACCAAAAGTGAAAAAAAGCATTGCTGAAATTATGCAAGTTGTAGATATGACGGAAGATGGCATTTTTGAACTAAGAAATAAAGAATTCTTAGAGATTTTACAGGTTGAAGGAGAGGATATGTACTCTAAAAATAACGAGGAACAAGCATTTGTTATTTTTTCTCATGCTTATTTCTATCAAGCATATAAACATGCGATTAAACTTATCTTTTTAAACTTTCCATGCCAAACAGCAGAACAACAAAAATATATCAATAAGAAAATTAGGGAATGTGATAACCCATTGTATGAAAGAATTTTAGTTCAAAAATTAAAGGAACTGAAATTTTTAGAATGGGGAAGAACGAATCGTGAAGCCTTGCTTTTCATTTATGGAGACAGTGAATTAATTGTAAAAGAGCGTGTAGATGCAGCGAAACGATATATAAAACGTTCTACGGAACTATTAGATATTGACGAAGACAAAAAGTTAGAAGTTCTTTTCAAGTTGTTTAATCAAAATGCAAAATTGGGTACCAAAAACATTTAAAAGTGAGGGGAAAGTCATTATGTTTGGACTCAAAAAGAAACCAGCGAAATCAAAAGAGGAAAAGCAAAAAGAATTAAAAATGAAAAAAGGGTATAACCCTTATTTATTAGCGAGAATCCAGCCCCAAGGGGGCGTGGATTTTAAAGATAGTTTTGTTCGAACAGGTGATGGATATGGAACATGTATACATGTATATGACTATCCAACAGAAGTAAATGACTTTTGGTTAGAACAAATTATGAATATGCCAAATGTCATTACAACGTTAGATGTAATGAGCGATAACCGAAATGAGGTTGTTCAATCTATTAATAAATCAATGAGTGAACAGAGCGTAAGACATAGTACGGCAAAAGATAATATAGATCGGATTGATGCACAAAATGAATTTTTAGAGCTGGAAGCTCTCTATAAGGATTTAAAGCAAGGTGAGGTCATGAAACGTATTCATCTACGCATCTATGTATCTTCTAGAACGATAGATGAATTAGAAAAACAAGTAAAAGAAATCCTGGAAACGTTAGAATCCTATAACTGTGTGACACGTTCCTAACTAAAAAGGTTAGGCGCTGATTAAATATTCAGCAGAACTATTATTTCGAGAAGTCAAATGATAGGGTAACGCCTTGAAGGGCTTCCTCTGATACTCCGACATGCAGCATACAGAAGATAAGCCTGTAGTTG